>JBAPYD010000581.1:0-3827 GCA_049284555.1 Chromatiaceae bacterium
CCTCCAGGGCCTCGATCTCCTTGATCTGGCGGTCGAGCTGCCGGATCTGCTCGCTGAGGAATTGATTGCGAGACTGCTGAGCCGCGATCGATGCCTCGATCTGGACGTGCACCAGAAGGGCCGCCACGGCCGTGAGGCCCAGGGCGATGGCCCCCGCGACGGCGAATTCGCGCTGACGACGCCTGCGCCGCGCCTCACGCCAGGGAAGCAGGTTGATGCGGGCCATTAGTCGAAGCCTCGCAGGGCAAGGCCAACCGCGATCATGAGGGCGGGGGCCTCGCGAGTGAGCTCTTGGACGTTGACTCGGGACGACAGGGACATGTGCGCAAAGGGATTGGCCACGATCACGGGCAGTCCCAGGCGCTCTTCCGCAAGCTGGTTCAGTCCGCGGATGCTGGCCGCCCCCCCCGCCAAGACGATTTGATCTACCCGATTAAAGCTGGTCCCCGAGTAGAAAAACTGAAGGGCCCGACTGATCTGCTGCACCAGGGCCTCTTTGAAGGGGCTCAAGATCTCCCGTTCGTAGCCCTCGGCAACGCCTCCATCAAAGACCCTTTGGCTGGCCTGATCGCGCGGAAGGCCATAACGGCGCTGGACCTCATCGACGAGCTGACCGCCACCGAAGTTCTGCTCCCGCGTATAGACAATCTGCCCGTCGTGGAGCACGTGCAGGGTGGTCGTGGTGGCGCCCACGTCGGCGACCGCGACGGTTCTATCCCGGCGCTCCTCGCCCGGCGCACCGGCGATGAGGGCGCAGGCGTTCTCCATGGCATAGGCCTCCACGTCCACCACGGCCGCGCTGAGGCCAGCGATCTCCAGGGCATTGACCCGATCGTCGACGTTTTCCCGGCGGGAAGCCGCCAGGAGCACATCAACCAGCTCGGGGCTCGATTGGGAGGAGCCGATCACATCGAAATCGATGTTAACCTCTTCGAGTGGATAAGGAATGTACTGGTCCGCCTCCAGCTGGATTTGGCCCTCCATCTCGGTCTCGCTAAGGCTGCTCGGCAGGGAGATAATCTTGGTGATGACCGCGGAGCCGGAAACTGCCACTGCGGCCTGCTTGGCCTTGGTGCCGGCCTTGGAGATGGCCCGGCGGATGGCCTGACCTACCGCGTCCACGTCGGCGATCTTCTTCTCCACGATCGCATTCGAAGGGACAGGCTCGATGGCGAAGCTTTCGACGCGGAACAAGGCCGCGGCGGAGCCGGCACCCTGGGACAGCTCGATCAGCTTGATGGCGGTCGATCCAATGTCAATTCCGAGCAATCCTTTGTTCTTGCGGGCAAAGCCGAGCATCAGGATTCTCTTCGTCAGTCTCTCTGTCAGATCGACGCGACCCGGGTGAGCGCTTGAGGTCGGATACGAAAGACAACAGCAGCGCGCATCGCGGTCACTTGTTCCGGGGCCCGCTGGCCCATCTAGGCGGACGAGACCATTATAGCGATCCCGCGATGCCCCACCGGGGACCAGTGCTCGTATCGTGACGGAATCCGCGCGGGAAGCCGGGTAGTTTTCGGGTAACGATGCGCGAGCATCCAGCCCGTGCTAACGTTTTGCGTGCGGCCGGTCCCGGGAGGAATCGATGGGCTCAACCGACGCAAGGGCGGGAAAGGCTGCGCGTTCGGTGTGCAGCGACCAATCGCTACAGCCACGTCAGGAGGAGCAACCGAATGCCCGGATCTGATCGAGCCAACGGGGCACGCCAGCGCATGGCCTACGAGGCGGCCCGGATCATGGTCGAGCAGGAGTTAGCGGACTTCGACCGCGCCCGCCGCAAGGCCGCGGAGCGCACCGGCATCCTCGACCGTCGAAGCTGGCCATCCAATGAAGCCATCCAGGAGGCGCTGATCACCCAGCGGCGGCTATTCCAGGGTCAGGATTACGCTCGCGATCTCGAGCAGCTGCGGCGCGACGCCATCGAGGCGATGCGCACCTTCCAAGGATTCTCCCCCCGCCTGATCGGCCCCGTCCTAGACGGCACCGGAGCGGTGGAGCTGGGCATCCAGCTCTACTTGTTCGCGGAACGCCCCGAAGAGGTGGTGTTTCGACTCCTCGACCGACAGATTCCCTGGCAGGAACGGGAGCGTGGCTTCCGCTATCGTGGTGGGGAGCGGCGCAACCACCCGGTGTTCCGATTCTTTGCCGGAGAGACACCGGTGGAGCTGATCGTCCTACCCCGTACCGCGCTGCGCAACCCGCCGCTGGATCCGGTCACCGAGCGACCAGATCGGGGGGCAGATATGGCCGCGCTGGAGCGGCTGCTATCCGAGCACGGTGATCTGGACCAGCGCCTGTAGCGGCCCCGGGAGCCCCGGCCTCAGCGCTGGGAGATGGGCAAGTAGTCCCGCTGGGCTGGACCGTGATAGATCTGGCGGGGCCGACCGATCCGATTGTTCGGATCAGCCATCATCTCCATCCAATGGGCGACCCAGCCCACGGTGCGTGCGATGGCAAACATGACCGTGAACATGTTCCGGGGTATGCCCAGGGCCTGGTAGATGATCCCCGAGTAGAAGTCCACGTTGGGGTAGAGCTTGCGCTCGACGAAATAGTCGTCCGAGAGGGCGATCTCCTCCAGCCGCATGGCCAACTCGAACAGGGGGTTGTTGGCGTCCGCCAGCTCCTCCAGGACCTGGTGGCAGACCTCTCTGATGATCTTGGCGCGAGGATCGTAGTTCTTGTAGACGCGATGCCCGAAGCCCATGAGCCTGAAGGGATCGTCCTTGTCCTTGGCCTTCGCCATGTATGCCTGGACATTCTTCACGTCCCCGATCTGCTCCAGCATCTCGAGCACGGCCTCGTTGGCCCCGCCGTGGGCCGGGCCCCAGAGGGAGGCGATCCCGGCAGCGACGCAGGCGAATGGATTCGCCCCGGAGCTGCCGGCCAGGCGCACCGTGGAGGTGCTGGCGTTCTGCTCGTGGTCTGCGTGGAGGATGAAGAGCAGGTTCAGGGCCTTCTCGGCGATCAGCCCCGGCTCGTAGTCCTCGCAGGGAGTGGCGAACATCATGTAGAGAAAGTTCGCGGAATAGCGCAGGTCGTTGCGCGGATACATGATGGGCTCGCCAGCGTTGTGCTTGTAAGCCGCGGCAGCGATCGTGGGCAGCTTGGCGATCAATCGGTGGGCAGAGATCTCGCGGTGCTGATAGTCGTGGATGTCCACCGAGTCGTGGTAGAAGGCGGAAAGGGAGCCAACCACCCCGCAGAGCATGGCCATGGGGTGTGCGTCGTAGTGAAATCCGTCGAGAAACTTGCGGAGCCGCTCGTTGAGCATGGTGTGCCGCATGATCACGCGTTCGAAGCGCAGCAGCTCCCGCGCATCCGGCAACTCACCGTAGAGCAGCAGATAGGCCACCTCCAGGAAGCTCGCCTTGGTCGCGAGCTGCTCGATGGGATAGCCTCGATAGAGCAGGATCCCTTGCTCTCCGTCGATGTAGGTGATGGCGCTATGGCATGAGGCGGTGGACATGAAACCGGGGTCGTGGGTGAAGATTCCCGCCTCTTTGTAGAGGGACGAGATATCCACCGCCGCCGGTCCCAGGGTTCCGCGCAACAGGGGATACTGATGGCTCTCCCCGGTGGCACCGTTGGTGATGGTGACGGTCTCTTTCGCCATGGTTTCGCTCCTGGCCGCGGGGTCAGAGGCCTAGGCCCGGCCCGCGGCGGTGAGAGGCTTGTGAGTCTGGACCGATGACATCGGCCGTTTCGGCTGCAATGCCGGCCGGTCCCGCTATCGCGCTCCAAGGTTAACCCAGGAGGCGCGATCTCGGCACCCCATCGTCCGTTGCCGTCGAAACAAGGAAAGCAAGAATCGCGCCCAGTTAAGC
>JBAPYD010000582.1:0-6420 GCA_049284555.1 Chromatiaceae bacterium
AAGGGACCGCTCAAGACTCGGTTCGCCCACCCACGCTTCTCCACGTGACTAAAAAGTCAGTGGATTATGTGGCTTTCCTAACGCCATATCTACAAGAACATCTTAATTATCTGATGCGATTGCCCTGCGGCCTGTGTCCCTTGAGGTCGCGAAACACAGCCAGCCGCGAGTCCCTCGGTTGGCTGCTTTCCCTCCGACATGGGCCTGCTTCCAGTAGGGCCTGCTTTGGGGCGGTGCTACACCTTGCTCTAGTCCACCCCTTGCCTATACCAGTAGATCAGCTTCCTTTTATCCAGCGCCAAACCGGGTGGTGTCACCACTGTTGGGCCAGAGATGACACCCTGATAGAACTGCCCGTCGATCTCGATCAGCGTCGGCACTGGGGATGGTGGGAAGCCGCCGCCGGGAACCTCCATGCTGCGGGTCGTCTCTGTAGACCCCGCTTCGAGATGCATGGTGGCGCTCGCGTCCAAGTAGCTGACGCCATAGATGCGAGCGATCCCCAATTCGCCCGTGCAGGAGTCAGGCGCTGGCGGAGTCCATTCGTTTGTCGGGAAGAATGTGGTTCCTGCAAGTGTGACGGCCCCACCGACCACCTTCTCGCCAACGCCCAAGTCCATATACCAGCCCTTGTCGGTATCAGGTATCGTGCTGGTGGTGGTTGCATCGAAAAGCTCGCAGGTTGCAGATGCATAGCCTGTGCATCTGGCCGGATAGGTGATGTTGAGCGCGTCTCTCACCATGTAGAAGCGGTTGCGGGTGGTCGTGTCGAACGGGTGCTCTCGATCCCCGGAGCCGATCAGAATTGCATAGCCGCCCGATTCAAGGGCAACCACATCCGGTGGATAGAGGAACTTGCGCGCATGCTCCCCACTACCGGCGAGCTCTGCGAACTTCGTGATGGTCCAGGCGTCAGGCTCCCCGTTGAAGTTGATGCGCCAGAGGTTTCCTCCGGTGTCTCCCACGTAGCCGACGAGGGCCGTGCCCATCCGGTCGGTGAGGACGGTCACCGCCGAGGGTACGCTGTGAGTCATTCCGCCGTCGGCGGCCGCGGGCCCGAAGCGTTTAACGATATCGCCGGTGGCGGCCTCAAGAACGAAGACCCCCCGGCCCATGCTGGGACTGGCCCCCACGGGGGAGCCGTAGCTCTTTGTCGACGCGTTGTAGGGTCGATCCTCCGCCGCGGGGTCGTAGCCTGCGCCAAAGACGACCACGGGCACGCGAGCCAGCTCCCCATTCACCGTTTTGTAGATCGTTGTTGGCTTTAGCTCGGACCAGGTTTGTCCTAGCTCGCTGAAGCCTTCGCTGGACGAATCCTTTTTCCAGAGAACCCTCGGGCTTCCCGGATCAGTGACGTCGAAGGCATAGATGAATCGTCCCCCGCGGCGCGCGGTCGCGAACAGGTAGACGACGTCCGTGCCGGATTCCAGCGTGCAGTTGCCGTCCCCGTCGAGGGCGTAAATCGTAAGGTTCCCGTCAACGAAATAGGGCTTGTTGTTGGCTCCGGCGGGCACGGGCGAGGGGAGAGTGATGCCAGGCGTGTTGTCGCGCAGCCGTTTAAGCTTGGAGAAGCCCTCGCTCGGCAGGAAACCCCAGAGCTCGTTGCCAGACTCGGCTACGTCGTCCTTGCCACCCTTGACGGCATGAATAATGCCATCATTCGCTGCGTAGTAGGTGACGACATCCGTGTCATTGCTGCTCGTGTCCGAACAGCCTGACGCCTGCCGATTGTAGTTGACAACCACAGGGCGGGAATGGAGCACGTCACCCGGTATCGAAGGCCGCGCCCCGCCTGGGGGTCGCTCCGGTGGTAATGTATTGTCCAGTCCTCGTACCCAGGCGATCAGGTCGCTGCGCGCCGCTTTGGTTACGTCTGCATCGGGGTCACCTTCGATCCCCAGATCGGCGGCTGTGATGTGCGTGTTGGCAGAAGCGAACATGGTCTCTTCAGGTGTTGACCCGAGCACCGTGCCCGCGCCGCAGCTCACCCCAGCAGGGCAGGTGTAAAGCTTTCTGTCGCTTACACCGGAGGACAGCGCCTCCCGTAGCTTTTGTGCCGCCGCGCCCTTCTCGACAACCGGACCGTCGGGCATGTCGGAGATGGAAGGGGGTGTTCCGCAGAGGGTCGCCTTTTCCTCGGCACTGAGCAGGGTGAGCTGTGTCGCGGAGCAGCGGAAATCCCAAAACGTGGAGGTTCCGGTCCAGAAGCTCTCCGCCGAGTTCGCGATGAACCCGGTATCCCCGCTCTGGGCCGGCCGTCCGTTGCGGTCGGCTAGGAAGAGCTCTTTCGAAACGTTGACCCCCAACTGGTACAGCTTCAAATTGCCGAACCAGCGTGGTGCTGTGTCGGGACGGAAGACGCCCATGTAGACCTGGTTGAGATGGGTTCCCCGCACGTTGATGCTGACGGGAAGGGCCACGGACGCGACGACGCTGTTCACCGCCTGGATCTCGTCCAGCGCGTTCACAAGCGCATTCTTCAGCTGGGTCGCATCCTCAGCCGAATAATAGATTCCTTTCCCTTGTATCTCGGACATGCTCTTGAGCAGGGCGGTATTGGCGGGGCCCTGACCGGTCTTCTCGGGGGCGACGTCGATGACGTGGGTGTGGATCGGGGTGTGGGGGTGTGCGGATGTACCCTGCGAGGCGAGGAACCGCGCGTACTCATCGGCCCAGATCGTCTGGCGGGTGTCTGGTGTCAGCCTGATGGGGTCGGTGGGCAGCCGCCCGCCCAGGTCCGACAGGAGCTGCTCGGCCCGTTTGTTTTCCCCATTGTCGGGTGCCCCGTTACTGATGAAGATGATGTAATTGGTCGCGCAGGAACCGGTTATCGGCTTCGCATAATTTCCCGTCCCGTCGTCCAGGTCGAAGGTGTCGAACGCCCCTCTGTCATCCTCTCCCGCCGTAGGATACGTTTGGCCGCGATCCGCCTTGAACTTTATGCCACCACGCGCGTCGCTACCCTGATAGTAGAGGTAGGCCTCATGCATAGCGAGGGCGTATTCGGCGCCAGCGCCTTTGTCGTTCTGTATATCAATCGAGCTTATTAAGCTATAGAGGTCCCCTCGGTTGGTTTCGCTCGTCATTGAGCGTATTGCATACCGAACGTATCCCCCGGAGGGTGCCGGATTGTTCTTGACATCTCCGGTTTCGGAAAACAGCATCACCCCGATGTTGACGTTGCGCCGTTTCGGATCGTCCTGAATTCCCTCGATAACTTCCTTCAGCACCTCGCGCTCAAAGCAGAACTTGGTGGATTTGGCGCCGCAGTCGCCATACTGCTCCCAGTTGGTATTCTGGGACCAGTTGGCGGTATTGTCGAGAATGATGAGTACATTCGGCGCGGTCAGCGCGCTCGGATTTCCCATGTAGAGATCGATGTCCTCCGCTTGCGGGGAGGTGGCGACCAACCAGGCGCCAGCTAATAACGCGAAACGGATTTTCGGTTGAATCTCCACAGCCCTTACCTCAAAAATTTATGGGGCAGGTGACCCCGGTGGGGGCGGGCGCACAATTTCCGGCGGGCAGGACGATGGCCACCCCTTGAACCATGTCGGTGACGGCGCCCGTCGCGGAATCTTGTCCGGATGCATCCAGCTGCCACTGTGTTGTTTCGGGGGACAGGGACCAAACAGCGGAATACCCTGGTGCCGCAGTGGAGTCCAAGCACACGGGTTCCGTGATGTCCACGCTGACGACGTCGCTATTGACAGTCACGCTCGTCTGGGCGGGGATGCAGGTCGCGGATCGGAACCTTTGAGGTGTACTGACGAATTGCTCGATCGCGGCTTGGGTTGCCGCTTCCACGGTTTGCTGTGCCTGTTGATTTCCGACGACACGCAGGCTGGTGGTTCCCGTATTCACCGCCGTTGTTGCGAGAAGCGTAAGCGTGACGAGTAGAATGAGGCTGACAACGAGCACCACTCCCCTTTGTTTTGCGGATTGCATCATGTTTCCCTCCTGCCTCCAACGTTCACGAGCCTCACAACGGTGCTGAACACGTGGCGTTGGTAGGTGCCGCCCGGTGTGATTCCCCCCTCCCCGAGGTCGTAGATGGTGGCATCCGTGTACCCCCCGGTGGCGGCAGTCTGGCGAACAAGTAGGTTGACTCTTACGGCGACGACGTTCGCCCAATCAGCGATACCGGAGGGATTTGTCACATACTCGTCTGGCGCCCCGTCGTTTGGTGTGCCGCCGGAAGCGCCGTTGTCGAGCCCATATTGGATCTGCATGTTCTCGATCCCGGATACCAAGGGCTCAGTGGTCACACCGGGTGCGGTGCCGCCGTCGGTAAGAATCACCCGCGCGAGTGTTGGGATGCCGTCGCCAGGGTTCTCGGTCCAAGGTCGGATGAAATAGATGTGAATCTCCATGGCGCGGATATCAGCAAGGGTGATGCCATCTTTTTCCATGAGGCTAAATAATGTGTCTTGCTGTTCATTGGCTCGCGGTTTGCCGTATTGGTCCGTGCCCGTACAAGCGCTTTCGCTAGAGCAGAAACCTAAAGCGAAGGCCCGGCCGCGTGCCTGTAGGTACAGTCGGCCGGGCTTAGGCTGGGGCTTACCCTCGCTATCCCTGTCCTCGGGTGCTGTAGACGCACGTCGTAGCACAAGAACATCGGTGCCAGGGGAGAAAACATTAGGGTTGTTGAAGCAAGTCGTCGCTGCCGAGGTCAGTGGGCTGTTATAGCCCTGAACGGCGAGCGGGAGTCCGGCGATTGCTGTGGCAATCACTGTATCGGTGTCAGTGTCGCATGGGTCGGGCAACGCGGCCGGGAGGCCGGGAAGCTCATAGAGCTCACCGAAGTAACCGGCGTGACGCAGATCCTCTCTGAGAACCTCGATCGCATAGCGACCGTTCTCCAGGTGCTCGCTGACTTGGTTGAGCTTGCGGTGGCTCTGGCCGGTGTTCACCGCCACGGTTGCGACCCCGGCAACGAGGACCAGCCCGATGGCAAGTGCCACGAGGAGCTCCACGAGGGAGAAGCCGTTCCGGTCGAGTCGAATGCTTGGGATCGGGCATCGCATGACGTCTTGACCAATTAGAGGGTGGCGAACGAGACGACCGTGCTCACGACTCGTCTGTACTTTTCTGTGCCGTAGGCCCCCTGGCCGCAGGTATCGGCGGGTGCCACGGTCTCGGTCATCCCCTGCCAGGCGACACTGACCACGAAGTCTCCGGCGGCGTCGGTTCGGATGCAGCCGCGAGCCCCGATCATGGCGCCGACGTTCTGCTCCCCGGCTACCTCCGCCGCGCCCAGCAAGGAGTTGTGCCAGGCAGCCAGGTCGGCGTCCGCGGCCGTGTTACAGCCGGAAGCAGTGTAGGTCGCGCCGGTTCCGATAGAGTCGATGTCTTTTGCGGCGAGGTCGTAGCAGGCGCGCGCAACGCGGTTCGCGCGCAATCGGTTCGCCATGTCGTCCGCCAGGATCAGGGCTTGGGCCCTCTGGTAAGACTCGAACTCGCTCTGCTGGGCGCGCCCCTGCAGTGCCGCCATGCCAAGGAGTCCGACGGCGATCACCAGGAGCGAAATCAGGATCTCGATCAGTCCCACCCCTTGTTCTAGGGTTCTTGAGTTCATGGATGGAGGCCGCCGTTGCTCTTTCCTTACCATTTGTCCGTCGGGGTCTTAACCCCTTGGTCGGTCAACCCCAGAATGACGTCTAAGGCCTGCATCGTGCCAGCTTTGGGCACGGCAGTGATCTGGTAACTGGGCGGTGGCCCAGCCGCTGGTGTTGCGGTGACGGTATAGTAGCGGTTGACTCTGGCGGGAACTGCCAAGCCGAGGTTAGCCAGGGTCCCATACTGACGGGCATCCAAGAGATACTGCTCTTCACGATTGGCGACCTCGAGCATGAACTGCTGTGCCTCCGAGCGATTGGAACGCACGACGTATTCCACGTAAGAGGGGTAGGCGATTGTGGCGAGAATCGCGATCACTGCAACAACGATCATTAGCTCGATGAGCGTAAATCCCCCTTGACGTCTTTCGGGCTCAGCGTTCAAGAAGGCGTTGGGCGGTGACATGGTTGGTCTCACCTTTGGGACTCCCCTCGACGAGATCAAGGTTCCGCGAGGCACGTTCACATCCACCCTCGGGTCATGAAGATAGAGCGCATGAGGTCAGCGTGCTTCCGTCACCGGTTTCTGTCCTTATGCGCCCTGTAGAGCTGATGACGATGACCCGCGCTTTCGACTTGTCCGTGCTGAAGTTCGTGATGCGCGCGTCGCAGAAGATCAGACTGCCATTGGATCCCGCGACCCGGCCCGTTCCTATGTAGGTGACACGGTCCTGCACGTTGGTGTTTCCTCGGAGTGTGGATCCGTCGGTGAATGGCTGGCTCGCTCGCAAAAGGATCTCACCGGTATCCCTTTGCCCGTTTGCGTTTGCGTCTACGAACATGATCCGGCCCTGCTCCCAGC
>JBAPYD010000583.1:0-5594 GCA_049284555.1 Chromatiaceae bacterium
GCGGTGGAAGGAGTGGAGGCGGCGGTCGTCGCTGAGCCGAGTCGCCGAGTCGCCGTCGGCGCGCCACTCCGGCGCGCTCCGCCGGCCTGAGCGACGCTCTCCCCTAGCCCCAACAAGACCCACGCAAACGAGATCGATCCCATGATCAAGACCGCTTCCCTGCTGCCCGCCCTGACCCTGGCCCTCCTGCTCTGCGGCCCGCTCACCGCGGAGGAGACCTCGCCCAAGACCGCCGCATCACCTTCGGAGTCCACCGACACCGCGCCCGCGGCGGCGGTCGCTTCCCCCGTTGCCGAGGCCGTTGAGCCTGCGGTGCCGCCCATGCGTTTCGAGACCCCGGACGCCGCCGCCATGGCCCTAATCGAGGCAGCGGCCGAGGAGGGCCACGATACCCTCTACGGGGTGCTCGGCTCCGACCTGGAGGAGCTGGTCTCGGGCGATCCGGTTTCCGATGCCGCGGACCGCCGGCGGTTCGTGGAGCTGGCCCAACAGGAGGCCGACCTCGAGGATGAAACCGATTCCAGCGCCATCCTGGTGGTGGGCCCCGAGGACTGGCCCTTCCCCATTCCGCTCGCCAAGGACGACCAGGGCTGGTATTTCGACACCCAAGCTGGGATCGAAGAGATCCAGGACCGGCGCATCGGGCTCAATGAGCTGCACGCCATCGCCACCGCCCGGGCCTTCGTCGACGCCCAGCGCGAGTACAGGGTCGCCGATCCGGACGGCGACGGTGTACGTGCCTACGCCGCGCGCCTGTGGAGCAGCGAGGGCAAGAAGGACGGCCTCTATTGGCCAACCCAGGAGGGGGAGCCCGAGAGCCCCATGGGTCCCCTGGTGGCGGAGGCGGTGGAGGAGGGGTACCAGGTCCGGGAAGAGGGCGAGGGCCCGCGCCCCTACCACGGCTACTACTTCAAGATCCTGACCGCCCAGGGTCCCAAGGTGCCAGGCGGGGCCAAGAGCTACCTGAAGGACGACCGGCTGACCGAAGGCTTCGCCCTGCTGGCCTGGCCCGCCAGCTACGGCAACTCCGGAATCATGAGCTTCCAGGTCAACCAGCGGGGAATGGTCTATCAGGCGGACCTCGGGGAGGAGACCGCGGACGCCGCCGCGTCCGCCGATGCCTACGATCCGGGCGAGGGCTGGAAGCCGGTGGTGGACTAGACACAGGAGCCGCGGTCCCAGGTGGTCCCTCCGCGTGGCGGGGTCGCCAGCCTCCGGCCCTCGCCGGGAGCCGCGAAGGTCCCGCCGCTGCCGCTGACCTGCCGTGGCCATCCCGCGGGATCGTCGGGTCTGTTGGCGGTTGGCACGGCGGAGCCAGGGCTGGGTGCGGCGCTCGGGTTTGATTGCTGGATGAGTCGAGACAGAGACACTCCATGAAGCTGTTTCAATCCATTTTCGGTCGCGGCGATGTCGTCGGTCGCTACCCGGAGGACCTCATCGAGCGGGCCATCGAGCGGGCCGTCGACCTCACCGATGCCCGGCTGCGCCTAGTCCCCGGTTACCGCAAACGGCTGCGTCAGCCCATCATCCATGCCATCGACCAGGTGATCGCCCTGGTGGATGCCATCTCCGCCCCCCTGGCCGCCAGCCCTGACGGCTATCGGGGCGACTTCCGGCTCGCGGCCCTCTTCTCCTCCGGCGAGGAGATGCTGCAGATCCTGGGGCGCGACAAGGGGCTGCGGGACTATCTGGCAAGCGCCGAGGGTCGGGGCTCCGAGCGGATCACCACCCTGTTGGTCGCGCGGCGGGAGGAGCGGAGCATCCTCGGGATGGATCTGGTGGGGGACCAGGTGCGGCGCGATGTGGCCCAGGTGTCGGTCAGCTTCGCTGCCCACCGCCTGCTGGAGCCGAACCTGAGCGAGCCGGAGTGCCGGCGCTTCCTCAAGCGCCGGGCCTTCGACCACGTCCTCGCCCTGGCCCTGGCCGAGATCGCCGAGGCGCGGGTGGAGCGGGCGGATCTCCAGCGCCAGCGGGACCTGCTGCAGCGCAAGTTGCGGGCCGTGAAACGGGGGACCTTGCCCTTCGGGCCAACGGGCTCAGGCCAAGCCGAGGAGGCCGGCATCCAGGGGGAGTTGGACACGGTCTCGGCCCAGCTCGCTGAGCTGGGCGCGGACGACGGCGTCCTGAAGGCCCACCTGGGCCTGGTCGCCGACCGGCTCGCGGATGCCGAGCACCAGGTCTGGTCCGAGGAGGTCCAACTCTGCCTGGGTCCCATGAACATCCGCCGCGACCCGGACGACCCCTCCGCCCGCCGGATGGTCTTCCAGGAGCTGCGCGATGCCCGGGACCAGCGTGGCGTGATGCTGATGCTTGCCATCGCCCCCCGGGATCTGCCTTCGGTGGACGATTTCGTCAGCGCGGCCGAGCGCTACCTGTAACGTAGGGGAAAGCGGCGGGTCCTTTTGGGCCGGCGGCGGGAGCTCATGAGCCACGCGCGCTATATCTGCGGTGGCCCTGGGCTGAGGGTGTGGCGTTCTTAGCAGAAGGGGAAAGCTTGATGAATCAATCGTACCTAAGGGCTCCCGTGGTTCGGCGGGCGGTCTTGGCGGCCGGGATCGCGCTGGGGGTCGGCCTCCTGGTCCCGACCGCCGGGGCGGTGGAGGGCGTGGACGCGGAGGCGGAGAAGATCCTGCGTGCCATGTCGAGCTATCTGGGGGGGCTTCAATCCTTCACGGTGAAGGGTGACGTGGACGACGAGGTCATCACCCTGGCGGGCGAGAAGCTTCAGCTCAGCAGCTCGGCGAGCCTGGTGGTAGAACGTCCCAACCACCTCTATGCCCATCGGCAGATGCCCTTGGGGGAAATCGAGGCGTTCTTCGACGGCCAGACCCTGACCCTAAACGGCAAGGGGCGCCAGGCCTATGTCCAGCTCGAGGTCCCCGGGACCATCGACGACGCGTTTACCCATCTGCGTGCCGAGACCGGTCTCGACGCCCCGGCCGGCGACCTCTTCTACGCCGACCCCTTTCCGGGCCTGATGACCGACGTGACGAGTGGCGCCTACATGGGGATCGCCTATGTCCACGGCGCCGAGTGCCACCACCTGGCCTTCCGAGCGGCCAAGGTGGACTGGCAGATCTGGGTCCAGACCGGCGATCGGCCCTTGCCCATGAAATATGTCATCGCGAGCAAGTGGATCACGGGCTCCCCGAGCTACTCGGTGCGCTTCCGCGACTGGGACACCGCGCCGGCCATCGAGGCGGAGCGGTTCAAGTTCGTCCCGCCCGAGGGGACCAAACGCCTGGAGGAGTTTCCGATAGACGTGATGGGTGGACTTTTGATCGAGGGGAGGCTCTGATGCCCAAGAGACAGGATTTACGTTCCATCGCCCTAGGCGCCGGTCTGATCGCCGCGGCCCTGATCGTGGATGGCTGGCTCCCCATCGGGGTCTTCGTCGGCGAGGCCGAGGCGAGGGTCGGGCGCCCCATGACCCCCGCGAGCGTCGCCGGGGTCGCCCGCCGCACCACGCGCCGGACCATCCGTCGCACGGCCATCTATGCCTCCACGCTCCCGGCCGGCTGCAGCACGGTCATCATCGAGGGCACGTCCCTGTATAGCTGCGGCTCGACCTACTACCAGCGTGCCGGCTCCCAATACGTGGTCGTCAACGTGGACTGACTCGGATCCATGGCGGGTGGCTGGAGGCCCCGTGTCACAGCGCCGTAATGGGGAGCAGGAGGTCGATCCCGATTGTCTGCCCTTCCCGGTCGCGGGCGATTTGAGGCGTTCCGCCACCCCGCTCCCCGCCTGACTCAGGATGCCTCGCAGAGTGCCCTCGGGTATGTCACCGGGTTGACTGGGGATCGTTGTGTCGCGGTTTGTCGCCGGGTTCTGCCCGAACACCCGGAAGTCGCGCATCGAGCGGCCGCGCCTACGATGGCCGCGCTCCGAATACGCATGGAAACTCCGAGATATCAGAGATCGATGGTGGGGGCGTTTCGGGCCCACCGGCGATCGGGGGAAGCTAACCAAATGACTCCTCGGGCCTCCCTGAGGGAGTCCTGGACTTTGCCTGGGTGGCAGGTTTTTTGCGTGACCAGTTCGCAGTCCTTTCCGTCGGGACGGCCTCCGATGATCGTCTTTTCGCTCAACGTCGTGGTGCCGCCGGCGCGCCGTGCCGACTTTCTGAAAAACCTCGGCGGTCTGCTCGAGCCGACACGGGTGGCCCCGGGTTGTGTCGGCTGCCGGCTCTATACTGACTGCGAGGATCCCGACGGCTTCCTGCTCGTGGAGGAGTGGGAGTCTCAGGCTGCGCTGGACCGGCATCTGATCTCCGACGCGTACAAGACATTGGTCGCCGCCATCGAGCTGTCCACGCGGCCGCCGGCGATTCGATTCGACAGGGTCGCGGAGCGCGCCGGGATCGAGGTCATCGCGCAGGCGCGGCGCGCGGGGGGGTTACTCTAGCGAGCGGATGGCCCGTGTCGATCGGGGCCCGATTGGTCAAGGGATTTCGCGTCCCCCGTGGGTCCACATAGAGCGGTTGAGCGTCATCGAGGAGAGTGCATGAGCAACACGTCATCAACGGGGGCGGGCCCCGCGACGGTCAGTCTGAACGACGAGGAGGGCGTGAGGCGTATCGTCGTCGACACGGTCTTCGGCCTGTGGGGAATGGTCAACAACCTCACCCGACTGCGCCCGTCGAAGCGGGGGCGCTACCGGGTCACGATCTTCGGCTCGGCCAGGATCAAGCCGGATAGCTGGGTCTATGAGGAGGTGAAGCGCCTCTCGGGCGCCTTGGCCGGCATGGGCTGCGACATCGTCACCGGCGGCGGCCCCGGACTGATGCAGGCGGCCAACGAGGGGGCTCAGGCCCAAGGCGCGGGCGAGCGTGCCCAGAGCGTCGGCATCCGGGTGGACCTGCCCTTCGAGCAGGAGGTCAACCCCTTCGTGCAGGAGGCCTTCGAGCACCAGACCTTCTTCAGCCGCCTGCACCACTTCGTGCTGCTGTCTGACGCCTACGTCGTGGTTCCCGGCGGTATTGGCACCGTGCTCGAGGCCACGCTGGTCTGGCAGCTCCTCCAGGTGCGCCATCTGCATGAGACGCCGCTGATCTTGGTCGGCGACATGTGGACCGAGCTGGTGGATTGGGCGCGGCGCTACATGCTGCGCCCGGGTCTCGAGCTGGCGAGCCCCGAGGACATGACCATCCCCCGCTGCGTCAAGACCGCGGACGAGGCCATCGCGATCCTCGAGGCACAGCACGCCCGCTGGCAGGACCTTGTGGCCCGGTCGGCCGGCGAGCCACAGGAGAACGAATCCACCCCTTAAGGCGCGAAGGTGTAGGGTGCGGTGAGCTGGAGCGAACCGCACCCTACGAGTTTACAGCGGTCAGCAGATCAGACAGACAGAGACGAGAGCATGAGCAAGAAATCCAAGAAGCGAGATGACGAAGCCGCAAGCGCGGATCGAGGCGAGCCTGGCAAGCTGTCGACCAAGGACTACGAAAAGGAGCTGCGCAAGCTGCACGTGGCGCTGGTGAATCTGCAGGAATGGGTCAAGCACAAGGGCCTCAAGGTGTGTGTCGTGTTCGAGGGCCGCGACGGTGCCGGCAAGGGCGGCACCATCAAGGCGATCACCGAGCGGGTGAGCCC
>JBAPYD010000584.1:0-6452 GCA_049284555.1 Chromatiaceae bacterium
GCGTTGCGGTCTGGCTCGCCGCTTCATAGGACACCGACGCGGCCACCAGGGCACCACTGCCATCGCGCAGCTCGAAGGTGGCGCTGGCGATGCTGGCCGCATCCATCGCCTCGCTGAACACCACCGACACCACGGCGCTCGTGGAGACCTCGGTCGCGCCATCGACGGGGCCGGTCGAGGTCACCGTCGGTGGGGTGGTGTCACCGGGAATGACTCCGGTTTCGTCGAAGACCACGTCCACCCAGTAGTTGGAGGCATTCCAGCTCTGGCTTGGGAAGCCCGATGGGCCATAGCGATACACCCCGTTGCCGTTGGCCTCAGAGTCGGATAGCTGGTGCAACGGTGGGTTGTCCACCCCGGACACCGCGAAGAAGCTGGAGCTGATCGCGTAGCCCCCATTTGGCGCATGGTAGGAAGCGACGTAGACGGTGTTCGCGCTGATTGGCACTGGCGTGGCGAAGTCCACCTGCTGCCAGCCCGTCGCCGTCTCGTTGGTGAAGGTAGCGCTGGCTAGCAGGGTGCCCTCAGAGGTCCAGAGGTTCCCGATATGGGTACCGGTGTTGAGGCTCCCCTTATAGAAGCGGATGCCCGTGATGAACCCGTCGATGTCGGCACGGAACTTGACGCCGAGCTCCAGGGCGTTGGGATCGGCAGCCGACGCGATTGCCGGCAGTCCCGAGCTTGTCCAGACGGTGCAGGGACAATTCGAGGATGCCTCCGTGGTGAAGGTCCAAGAAAGGTCACTGACGATGGGGTTTGCGAACAGGTCGGTGGCGCCCGAGTAAAGGATCGCCGTATAGGCGGACTCGGCGGCCAAGGCACTAGAGGGCGTCAGGGTCGCAGTGCGCGTCTCCGCGTCGTAGCTCACCGAGGCATTGACCGTCGCGCCCAAGGGGTCGATTAGCTGGAACTTGGCAGCTGTGATTGTCGCCGCATCCATGGGCTCGCTGAAGGTGGCCGCCACGGCGTTGGCGCGGCTCACATCCGTTTCGCCGTCCCCTGGTGTGAACGCCACCACCGTCGGGGCAACCGTATCGACTCCGTAGGTGACCTCATAGACACCCGTGGTCGCCGAGAAGCTCGCATATTCGACGCCTTTGCGCGACACCAGGGTATACGGCGTCTCTGCCCCATCGCGTCTCACGCTGCTGACAACCCCGGTGCTCGAGTACATCGGCACCAGGGCCTCCAGCCCATTAGCGCCGTCGCCAGCGGTCACTGTGAAGCTCAGGGTCGCCCCATCCCAGGCGATCGACCCGAAGGAGGAGTTGTCGCGGCCGTCCAGCCATTGGAGCAGCTGGCGGCTGGTGATGATCGGCACACCGCGGGCGAGGGCGGAGGCAACGCTCGCAGTCGACTCCGGGATCACGGCCAAGTCGGTGTGGGCATTGATCACATAGACGCCGTAATAGCCCTCGGCACCGAGCGCCCGGTCCAACAGGGTGTCGATGGTATAGGGGTATTGCTGCCCCGACTCGTCGGTCATCTGGGTCGCGGCCTGATAGACGTTGATCAGGGTTCCATCGAGGTCCGCGAAGCGCATGGGCATTCCAGACCCATTGAAAAATCCCGGCCGATTCTCCACCCAGCTCGGGGGCCAGAAGTAGTAGCTGGTGTCGAGTCGTACGCCGAAGCTCGACTGGACCTTGGCGGCCGTCACCCAGTCGGTCCAGGCGATACAGTGGTGCCGCTGAGTCGTGGGCAGCGGGACGCTAGGCCAACTGGAAATGAATCCGCTGATCTGCTGGGTATAGAAAGACTCCAGCTCGGCCTGCGTGTAGTCGGCGCAGTTGGTATTGAGGTGCAGCCCCACTTCGAATCCCTGGGCCTCGAAGGCGGCGGCCTGGGCATCGCTCATGGGGGTGTTGGGATACATGTAGGAGGTCCCGCGCACGCACTCCCAGTTCTCCAACGAGCAGCCCGCTGGGCTCACCGCCAAAAAGTCGTTCCAGCGCCCTTCCGTGCCGTTGTTCCCGTGATCGTCACCCGTCATCAGGAACACCGCCTTCTCACCGCGCGGGAAGTACCAGAAGCGTGGCAGCGGCTTCTTGTCCAGGGTCATCTGGATGATCAGATTGGCCAACAGACGTTGCTGCTCGTCCGCCTGGGGAATGGCCGCCTTGTTGAGGTCGACCCAGTCGGCCTGGGGATCCGTGGCGGCGGCCCCGTAGTACTTGTCATCCGAGCGCTGGGGGGCGAACCCGTCGCGCTCTTGGTTCGCCCACGCCGGGTTGCCCTGACGGGTGTATACGATGGAGGTCGCCAGATCATAGGCAAAGGCGGCCGCCTGACCGCCGCTGGTCCCGACCGAACGGAGCGTCACCGCGGGGTTCGCCGTGGCCGTCGCTGCATCCGAGTAGAGGGTTGCCACAGCAGTGGCACCGTCGAGGTCGAAACGCGTGGCCGTCCCGTGGAACTGCATGGTCTCGCCCACGATCCCATTGCCCGGCGCCGCCGAGGTATCGACGCGGAGGTAGCCTTCCGAGAGCGTCGAACCCGTCGCCGTCACGCCGACCAGAGACGCGAGCTGGGGATCCGGTCTCATAGCGATCAGGTCCCCGCCGGCGTTGACCCAGTCGCTCAGCAGGTTGACCTGCTCCGGTAACAGAGGGGGTGTCTCCGCCAGGATCACCAGGTCGTACGTGGCGAGCATTTCGCTTGTGACCGAGCCGAGGTCGGCCACTGCGAAGGCGTTGAAGCCCTCGGCCCGGAGGATCTCCGCGTAATAGTTGCCGAACGGGGAGGACGCGGATTTGATGATTAGGATGGGCCCGCCAGGTCCTTGGTTCGGGTCCGCGAGCGGTTCGGCCGCGGCGCTCGGAATGAGCCAGTCCAGCAAACGAGCGGCCAGTCGGTTGAGAAGGCCATGCCCGGACTCCGCATTGGCAGACCCGGCATCGGCACTCGAGGCGAACGCTGCCGGCGCCTCGGGCTGCGGATCCAGGGGATCAGACCCCGCTGGCAAGCCGCCGGTCAGCGGGAGCGCCGAAGGCATGATGATCTGCAGCACCTGGGCGTTGTCGACATCCCAGATCGTGATGCTCCCGTCCTCGTGCCCCGCCACCAGCTTCCCGTTGGGCAGATAGGCGAGCGCGTTGATCAAGCTGGTGCCGTTATTGAGGATCTTGACCAGCGTGCCGCCGTTCTTCTGAATGTCCCAGATGTAGATGCTGGTGCCCTGGCCGGCACTCGCCAGGTCCTTCTTGTTGGTGCTGATCGCGACGGACTTGACCGGCCACGGGTGCCCAAGGCTCTTGGTTTGCTGCCCCGTCTTCGTGTCCCAGAGCTTGACGGTAGTGTCGGAGCTGCCGCTGGCGAGGATCAACCCATCGATGCTGTAAGCGAGGGCGTTGACCGGGCCCGCATGCCCCAACAGCCCGTCGACGAGCGCGCCGTCCTTGACGTCCCAGCGCAGGATCAGGCCATCCTGGCCCCCGCTCGCCAACCTGAGCCCGTTGGGCGAGAACGCCAAGGTGTTTACGAACCCCTTGTGTTGGTTGAGGATTCGCTCGAGCCTGCCCTTCTTCGCGTCCCACAGCATGACGCGGGTCTCCTCCCCGGCGCTTGCGAGATAGTTTCCGTCCCCCGAGCGCGCCACGGCGCGGATTGGATGCTCATTGGCCAGGAGGACCTGGGTCAGGGTGCCGGTCGCTCGATCCCAGCTCCGCACCTCCGTGTCCCGCCCGCTGCTGATCAGCTCCTTATTGTCCGAGCCGAAGACGACGCTGGAGGCCACTGCCCCAGGGTGCCCCTCGAGGGCCAAAAGCGAAGCGCCCGTATCGCTCCAAAGACGAACGCTGCCGTCGGCGCCCGCGCTGGCGAACACGGTTCCGATCGTAGGCGCTGCGAGTGAGGTGATCGCCCTGGATGTCGGCTCAGAGGTGGCGGTGGTGACGGCTTGTGGCGCAACCTCGTCGGTGGCGCTCGCCGCAGCAGCCGTGGAAGCGGAGGGACCACCCGTGAGCGACCCATCGGCAGTCGTGGCGGACGACACCTCTTGGTCCACCTCCGCTGAAACTGGGATGCGCGTGCTAAATCGCTGGGTTCCGGCCGGGAGGTTCCAGACGATGACCTGCCCATCCGTGGCGACACTGGCCAGGGTTCTCCCGGCTGAGCCGAAGGCGAGCTCCAGGACGGGCGCGCTCTGCCCCCCCAATGCCTGGACCAAAGCCCCCGAGGCCAGGTCCCAGATCACGATCTCATCATCGGGCCCGACGCTGGCGAGCAGGCGCCCATCGGGACTGAAGGCAAGACCCGTGACCAGGGTGTCCAGGCGCCCCGGCAGCATGACCTCCGCTTGCCCAGGTGCCATGTCATGAACCAATAGCTGGGCGTCCATGCCGTCGCTGGCGAGACTTGACCCACTGGGGCTGAAGCGCAAGCGCTTGATCAGGTCGGCGTGACCCGCGAGCACCCTTTCACGGCCCGTATCGAGGTCCCACAGGGAGATGTTCCCGTCTTCGTCCGCGCCGGCGAGCGTGTGGCCCACGGGGCTGAAGACCACACTCGTCATCGGGGCAGCCGTTGCGCTGGATAGGGTCGAGCGCTGCTGCCCGGACTTCAGGTCCCAAACGCCAACTTCGGCACCGGGACCGACACTGGCCAGGAGGCTCCCATCGGCGCTGAAGGCGATGTCCGTGATCGTCTCGCCCGTGGAGGACAACACGAGGCCATTCGCCCCGGTGGCGAGCTCCCAGATCGTGATGTCGACACCGTCCACCACGGCCGCCAGCCGATCCCCCTGAGGGCTGAAGGCGAGACGGTTGACCAGCCGCCCGGCGTCGACCTGCAGCGCCAAGCTCTCAACTCGGCCCTGCAGACCCCAGAGGATGATCGTATCCCCCTTTGCCCCCGCGACGACTCGTCCGTCCGGACTGAAGGCAAGGGCAGAGACGCTCCCTTGAGCGTCCCCTAAGGTCGCCAGCTCTCGGCCGAGCTTCAGATTGAGAACGGTGATCAGACCGTCAGCCGCGGCGCTCGCCAGCTTGGTCCCGTCTGGGCTGAAGACCGGTCGAAGCCCGGGCGCCGTCGCCTGCTGGTCAAGGACCGACTGAGCCCAAGCAACCTTGGGAACCCAGCCAGGCACAACCATGAAGAGGAACGCAACCAGCGTCGCCGCCCAGACCGAGGCGGCGAGTCTTGACAGCGTGGCGGTGAGCACCCCCCGAGCACGGCGGCAGTACCAGCCGTCGATCCAAACAGTGGCCTTGATCGTCATCAACATCGCCTCCCTATCACGATCACAGTCGCGATTCAAAATGTTGTGACGATGTTAACGGCGCCGCGATCGCGGATCTGCATCGAGCCGACGAGCGTCCCCATCAGGCGGGCAAATGGCAGGTGACGGCATGGGGTTTGCCCTCCGGCTCAGACCGAGCGGAAGGGGACGGAGCGAAGGCGCAGGGCGGGCCCCATCGTTCGAGCAGGTAGACCCATAACGCCCGAAGGCACGGATCCAGGGACCGACCCCTCACCAGAAGCGTCCCATTCGAGCGCGCACACATTCCGACCTCCTGTCGGCCCTTCCGCTCCGCTCATCACCGCGTGCGGCAGAGCAGGCCAGACGACTGCTCACTGCCCCGCCAACACCAACGAATACAGAGCCCTATCGGAAAGGGTGATCCGCATGAAGCCTGATCGCGACAGTGACTCAGCACGCAGGATCGACCGTTTTCGGCCACAAAGCGATGAGACTCGGCCCGCTTGCCAGGTCATGACCGTCCATGCCGACAAACAGCGACGCCTGTCGCCTCGCGCATTGTCGACACCGTTTCGGGGAACCTAAGCTCGTAATCGCTAGGCGGCGCTACTGTGCGGGTCCGCGAGGACAACCCCAGAAAGCGAGTTGTTAAGCGTGTTAGACGAGTGAGGAGGTGTTCGTGGGTAACCAGAAAGATGTTCTTGCGGCGGTTGGCCTGGCCGCAGCTTTTGCGGTCAGCCTCGCGCCGACCCCGGGGATGGCTATGGGTTGGGTAGCGGACCCCCCGCGCCCCGGCAGCTGCACTTCGCGCATGGAAAGGGCCGGCAAATGCGCAAAAGCGCCAGAAATCGATGCGACTTCAGGTGTGCAGGCCATCGCCCTCCTCAGCGGCGTCCTGCTGCTGGTCAGCGACCGCGCGCGGCGCCGGCGTGGCGAGGCCGATTGAATCTAAGACGCAAGCTCGGAGCTTGCACTGTCGCTGCCGTCGAAGTGGAGCCCGTTCGGAAACAAACGATGTCAGCGGCAACTGCGCCCCTAAGCATCAGGTGGGTCATCGCCGTCGCGGTTCTGGCAGCGGAAACCATTTGGCTCACCTCCACTTTCGAGGCCCCCGCTGCCGCCGCCACTCCTGGATGGGCGGGGATGCTGACGGTGTTCAACCAAGCGTACCACCGCACCGCGGCCATCATTTTCGCCACCACTTTTCTACTGACATCAAGTGTTTCGGCGAGTCGCAGCCTGGCCACCCTAG
>JBAPYD010000585.1:0-1571 GCA_049284555.1 Chromatiaceae bacterium
TGTGCGGTCGAGGAGCAAGACTCCGGTCAGTGCCGCCCCCCTTGGTAGACTCAGGTTCGGCGCGAGGCTCCCTCCTGCTATCCTGCGCGCCTGGCACTTCTCGAGGAACAGCACAGTGGTGTCCGTAGAACCACGGTTCGTTGTGAAGTTCGTCGTGCGAATCGTCGAGGCTTACGTGGCTTTGATGATCATCAAGCCCGGCGACCAAGAGCTTGCCCTCGCTAACATCGTCCTTGCGGCCGTTGCCGTCGGACTCATCGAGGTCACCTTCCAGCAAGTGCGGCGTCGACTGCGACAGGCGGAACGGGAAGGGACCCTCTATCCTGCCGACGATTTCCCAAAGGTCCTGGCGGAAGCGCTCAAGCGCGCACAGGCTGAGGTGAAGGTTTTCACTCACGCGATCCCTCCCGACAGGGTAAAGGAGACGCTGGGCATGGTGCGTGGCCTCTCCGACACGGAGGCGGCATCGTCTCGGGACTTCCGGCTGGCAGAGCAGGAGGCTCTCCTGATCATGCTGAAGCAGGCATACGACCTGGGAGCAAATGCGGTTGTCGGAGTGGCGCTGACTACGGGGACCTACGAAACCAGCGGATCGCAGTGGCAGGTATCCCGCCCGGTCTACACGGGTACTGCGGTGCGGATCTAACCGGTGCCCCGGCGTTATCTCCGGCTTGCTAAGAGGACCGGCTTTCCCGAATCGCACGCAGCGAACCGATGACCGTGTCCCAGTCGATCGTCGCCCGGTTGCCTTGGGTGCCCTCGGAGTAGCGCTGATTCGATCCGTCTCGCGGCAACCCGGCCCACACCATGGAGAGGTTCTCGGCGAAACGCTCATCGCTAATCCGCCCTTCGAGCCAATCCGCCATACCCGCGTCCCGGGCCAGCGCCAGGCCCATCCGGTCCTGTAGCGTCGGGGTGAAAGGCTCCGCCCCGCTCAGCCCGAAGCGGTCCACAAGGGCGTTAAGGGTGTCGTCGAGGAGCTGGTACCGCCCAATAGCGGAGCCACCATTGGTCCGCACCAGATCGGCCTGGAGTTCTCGCACCTGGTCCACGGTGAGGGCAGACAGCTCCAGACGGTCCTGGTCCGCGTCGCGGTACCAGGCGTTGTAGTTGCCACGTGACTCCGGGCCGGCGATCAGGTCGAGCAGTGCCCCCACTTGTCCCCCCGAGACACTCGACTGGCTCAGAGGGGGGGAAACCGGGTCGCCCCCGGTGTTGGCCCGATTGTAGGCGCCGATGGTTCGCAGATAGGTGTCGTCCTGGGAGATCGCCGAGCGTGTCAGCAACTCGGCGATGTGCTCACCGGTCTCGCCGTGCGCCCGAATCAGCGCCTCCCTCGCCTGCACTGTCGCGCGCGACGTGTCCGTGCCCAGTAGGTCGTGGACTCCTGCGGGCAGGAACGACTCGCTGGCGGCACGGAAGAATGCCATCTGTACGTCCGTCAGGCCGTATCCCTGTACCTGGTCCATGCGCGTGTCGATCAGCGCGTCACGGGCCCGCTGCCAACCGCCGCCTGCAGCTTCCAGCGCTTCCCCCACGTCCCTGGTCTCGATTAACGTCTCCCCGAAGTT
>JBAPYD010000586.1:0-10166 GCA_049284555.1 Chromatiaceae bacterium
GCCATGGTCTTCCGTGCGGTGGAGATCCCCTCCGACAACCTCCTGGATGACCGCCCGGTGGAGCTTGGGCAATCGGACGCGGATCGCGGCTACAAGGAGGGGCGGCGCCTGAGCCACCTGGCCGGGTCGTTCACCGATCCCGCATCCGCGGCCCGCCGTTACTACATCGCCAAGTACGAGACCACCCGCGACCAGTATGCCGCACTCACCGCGGAGACCTGTCCCAAGCCGTCCATGGCGGGGCGCCTGCCGATCACCGACCTGAGCTGGTTCGATGCGGTCGACTACGGCCGACGCTACACCGAGTGGCTGCTCGCCAAGGCGCCGGATGCCCTGCCGCGGGAGGATCGGGAGCCCGGGTTTCTGCGTCTACCCACGGAGGAGGAGTGGGAGTTCGCCGCCCGGGGCGGGCTCAAGGTGGACGAGACGGACTTCCTGGCCCCGGTGTTTCCCCTCCCGGAGGGCGACCTGGCGCTGTATGCCTGGTTCGAGAGCACCCGCTCCGCCGCGGGAGAGCTCCACCCTATCGGGCTCCTCAAGCCCAATCCGCTGGGGTTGCACGACATCCTAGGCAACGCCGCGGAGATGACCCTGGTGCCCTTTCACCTGGACCGTCGCGGCCGGCCCCATGGTCAGGCCGGGGGCTTCGTCAGCCGTGGCGGGGACGCCTTCACCCCCGAAGGCCAGCTCGGCAGTGCCGTGCGCCAGGAGCACAACTATTTCAATCCCGCGACGGGTCGCGCCAAGACCCTGGACAGCCTGGGCTTCCGTCTGGTGCTCACGGCTCCGGTGATCGTCTCGTCCCAGCGCCTGGATGCCATCAAGGAGGCCTGGTCGGGGCTCCCCACCCTCACCGGGGACGCCGCAGGCGACGCGGCCCAAGCCCTCAAGGACCTCCAGGGGGTCGCCGAGCAGTCGCGCGACGAGGCCCTGCGTACCCGTCTGGAGCTGATCCAACGGGACATGGAGCGGGCCCAGTCTTCGATCAACGAGGCCCGAGTCCGCACCCTGCGGGCCCTGCTCCGCATGGGGGCCTTTCTGGCCAAGCGCGTGGTCACGGACCAGCAAAGGGCCAAGGCCATCGAGCAGCTCATGACCCTGGCGCAAGGGCGCTTCGAGCGTTTCGCGGCGGACGTCGCGGGCGAGCAGGGCGCGCAGGCCGCGATCGACGAGGCGCGCGAATCACTCAAGGACAAGCTGGGGAAGTGGCGGTCGCAGCTCGATGAGATCCGCGCGAGCCTGGACAACAGCCTGTCCTACTACGGGGACATGGTGGTCGGCGTGGGCCGGGACTATGGGGAGGAGGAGGCGACCGGGGCGCTTGGCGTGGTGACCGAGGAGTTTCGCCTGAAGCAGAATGCCTACCTCATCCCCTACGCGCGGCGTTTCGTCGATCATCTGGTTGCCTACCGCAAAAGCGGCGCGGCGGACAAGGCGGTCTGGCAGGGCGACCTGGCCGACATCGAGCCGACACCCACCCCCTAGCGAGGGGCGACCAGCGACGCGTTGGTCCAGGCCGCGAGCCAGGCGGCTTCAGGCGATGGCGAGCACCCGAAGCCGCGTACTGCCGATCTCGATCAGGTCACCCACGGCGAGGGGCTGGGCAGAGTCGATGCGTTGGCCGTTGACGTAGGTGCCGTTGGAGCTGCCCAGGTCGCTCACCCTGACCTCGGGGCCCCGCTCGGAGCGGGCCGCGCTGAGGCGGGCGTGCTTGCGCGACACACAGCCGTCCGCGATCCGCAGGTCGGCGTCGTCCGCCCGTCCAACCAGGGCGCGACTCTGAATGAACAACCGATGCTCGTAGGGAGGGGTGGCCGACGGCTCGACCTGGAGGGAGAGCGCGACGCGCGGCTGTCCCTTCAGGATGACGGTGCGGTCCGCCCCTGCGGAGGGGGGCTCGGTGGGGATGCGGGTCGGCTCGTTGGCGGCTCGGCCGTGAATCAGGTCGAGCAGCCGATGCGCGGCCTCGCTCGGGTTCAGACGGAAGTCGATGTATTGGATCGTGCCCAGACGCAGGTGCACCTCGCTGGGCTCGCAGGTGCGTGCCATCACGGGGATGATGCGCCCGCCGAGGTGCTCCAGGGCCCAGTGGGTCTCGGCCTGCACCCAGGCCGATGCCTGGGCATCCGGGGAGAGCACGACCAGGAACCAGTCCGTTTGCGCGAGGGCGCTGCGGATCTGTCTCTGCCAGTCCTCGGCCAAGGGCATGTCCGTCGATGAGCACCAGGCCAGGGTTTCCGGCCCCTCGAACAGGGGCTTGAGCACGGCACGCACGAAGTCCTGGTCTTTGCTCGAATGGCTGATGAAGATCCGTGTCATGATTCTGGATCGGCCGCTCCGGCATTTCGCTCGCCAGCGTTTGCCTGGGTCCCGGGGGGCGCAACGGGACCATTCGGGTGTCCTGAGGATAGCGATCACCGGACCCCGTGCAAAGAAATGTGATAGAAGGTCGCGCCGACGCGCGGACCGGCTATCGCCCCATCCGTGCGTCTCCTATCATTTCATTCGCATCATGCGCGCATGGGCGTCCTTTCCGCGACGCTAGGTGACCACGGGAGAACAGAGACAATGATCGGGAACGCATGCGAGACAGGCTGGCTTGTTCGTACCGCAGCTGCGGCCCTCACCGCCGTTGCTCTGCTGACCCTCGGCTGCGTCACCACTGGTACGGGTGTCGGGGGTCTGAGCATGCCCGCGACCCCGTCCTGGCTTGGGGGCAGTGGGGCCGGTGCCTCGGCGGATAGCGCCGCCCCGAGCGACCTCACCCCCGCCGAGCGGCGTATGCGCGAGCAGAGCAAGGCCTTCCAGCGGACCGTCTGGGAGGGTGCACTGATCGGGGCCGGCGCCGGGGCCCTGTGGGGGGTCATCCAACGTGACGACACCAAGGACGTGCTGAAGAAGGCCCTGATCGGCGGTGCCGTGGGCGGGCTCGCGGGTGCCTACATCGCCCACAAGCAGAAGCAGTACTCGAGCAAGGAGGATCAGCTCAACTCCATGATCACCGACGTGCGCGAATCCAACCAGCAGACGAAGGAGTTGATCTCCAGCACCCGCGAGGTGATCGCGGAAGACAAGCGCCGGCTCGCCGCCGTCGAGAAGCGCTACAAGGCCGGGCAGGCCACCGAGGTGGAGCTCAAGGCCACCCGGGCCCGAATCACCGAAAACAAGGCGGTGATTGCCCAGGCCACCCAGGGCGCTCGCGAGAAGTCCTCGATGTTCGAAGGGGCCGAGCGTACCTACCGCCAGCAGAACCCTGAAACGGATACCAAGACGCTGCAGAGCGAGATCAATGCCTTCAATCAGCAGATCGAGACCTTGGACGGGCTCGCCGACACCATCTCGGTTGCCTAGGGGGCGGCCATGGGGCACATGGGTATGCATCACGGGAGGGGCAGGGATCCTTGGATCCCGACCGGCATTGTCTCCGGCTCGCGTCTCGTGCTCCTGGGGCTGGCACTATCCATCTGGATGACCGGGTGTGCGACCAGTCCGGATCCCCACGCGGGCGGCTTCGTCAGCGGGGTCGTGGGCCTGGCGGGCGGTGGCTACCAACGCCGGATCGACGAGCGGGAGGGTACCTACCGAACGGAGCTCGATGCCGGGGAGCGTCTGAAGAATCAGGCCAAGGCCCTGGAGGCGGAGCGGGCCCAGGTCCGGGGCGACCTGGCGCGGGCCCAGTCGCGCGTCGCAAGCCAGGAGCGCCGGATCGCGCAGGAGCGGGCACGCCTTGGCGCCGAGCGCTCCGCCGCCGCTCAAGCACGTCTCCGCCAGCTCGACCAGGCTCAGAAGCGTGTCGCGGTCGCCAAGGGCGAGCTAGCGTCTGCGAAGCCGCAGGAGCAGCCGGTCGATGATCTCAAGCTCAGGTCCAGGGACATACAGAAGGAGCTGGACGAGATCGACCGCATGGTCGGCGTCGTCTCCGAGACGCGGTTCTGAGCCCTCTGTTCGCAAGTTAGGGCCGTCGAAGGCGCAGTCCTGCCCTGGTTTCCCGACCTGATTGTTTAATCAGGCTCAAGGGCTCACCGCGTGGCGCCGAGGCGGCGCCTCACGACGGGTGTCGCTTCCTGTCTCCAGAGCGGCGCCAAGGATGGCGATTCCGAGCACGGCCCCGGGGACTACCGTGGCGCCGAGGCCCGTGGAGACGGCAGCCCCCGCGGACGCGCTGCCCTCTGCGGAGACGCTGCCCGCCGTCGATGTGCTGCCCTCCGACGCCGCCTGATCCTGCTCGTCCTTGCGACACTTTCGGTCGGGTACACACTGCCCTTCCTCACATTTTTCGCAGCGACCGCAACCGCAGCGCGTCCCGCAACAGCTCTTGCCGGGGGGGCAGATTGTCCCTGTCGGCTTGCTGCAGCAGCTGAAGGATTCCGGCATGCAGACGGGACCGCAGGGTCGCTCGCCAAAGGGGCAGGACTCGAAGGTCTGCCAGCCCGGCTGAATCTGCTCCCCGATCCCGGTAGGCTCGGCGGCGAGCACGGTGCCCCCAAGGAGTCCGGCGCAAAGGGTGGCGAGTAGGATGCGGATCGCCCTTCCGGGGCTCAGAATCCAAGGCCGTTGCATTGTCCGCCCTCCTGAGGGTTGGCTATGCGCCACGAGCGTGGCTGACCAGCGGAAATATCCAACTCTGAGAGTGGGGTGTCAACGGCGCCGGTTCATGTCCCCGACGATGCGGACGCAATGCCAGCCGCGCATCCGAACGGGCGCCTAGCCGCGCCCGGTCCAGGCCGGGATAATCGCCTCAGCCAGGCAATCGACTGGGTATCACGGGCCCAAGCCCCCACGCGACATGCAGAGCCAAGATTTTTCGACCCTGCAGACCTTCGTCACCGTTGTGGAATCGGGGACCCTGAGCCGGGCGGCCGAACGGCTGGAGACCACGGCGGGCGCGGTCAGCCGACGGATCGCCGCCCTGGAGCAGCGACTGGGGCTTCGGCTCTTGAATCGCACCACGCGCCGGCTCAGCCTCACCGAGGCGGGTGAGCGCTACTACGAGGACGTCGTGGGCATCCTGAGGGCCCTGGAGGAGGCAGAAGACCGGGTCACGCATCTCAGCGACGACCCGCGGGGAAATCTGCGGGTCGCGGTCCCCTTGTCCTTCGGGGTGCGTACCCTGGCCCCTTTGCTCCCCGGTTTCGTCGATCGTTACCCCGCCCTTCGCGTCTCCATCGATCTGGACGACCGCCTGGTGGACATCCTGGGGAGCGGGTCGGATCTCGCCTTGCGGATCGGCCCCTTGGGGGACTCCACGTTGGTGGCGCGGCGCATCTGCGAGTATCGGCGGGTCGTCTGCGCCGCCCCGGGATACCTTCGCCGACGGGGGGAGCCCTCCACGCCCGCTGAGCTGGTGGGGCATGACTGTCTCCATTACAGCAACGTCGCGCTCAGGGATGAGTGGTCCTTTGGACGAGGGGAGGGGGGCGTCGAGACCGTCGAGGTGAAGGGCCCCCTCTGTGCGAACAACGGGGACCTTCTCCGCGAGGTCGTGGTGGCGGGAATGGGTATTTGCGCCCTGCCGGAGTTCATCGCCGCCGAAGACCTGGCAGCGGGTCGGCTCAAGGCGATACTGACCGGTTACGAGGCCCCCGCCCTTACCCTCTGGGCCCTGTGGCCGTCCCGGCGTTTCGTCCCCGCCAAGGTCCGCGTCTTCGTCGACTATCTCGTTGCCTGCTTGGCCGCTCCTGGGGGCGATGAGCCTCGTGGACGGGCACCAGAGTCCGTCGCGGGCGACGAATGATCTGAGGCTTCTCGGGTTGCGCCCGGAGCCGAGAGTCGTCATCTTTAGCTCCCGCAAGCGATCGCGTCACCGAGCTCAAATCGAGGTCCTCGAAGCCATGAAAAGATGTCCCCTGCTCCTCTCCGCGGCCTTCATTCTGGCGGCCAGCTCCGTCCAAGCCGAGCAGCCCGCGAACCCCAATGCCGAGGAGGCCAAGGCCCTGATCAAGGAATTCGCGACGACCCTGCAGGGCGAGCTCCAGACCGCCATGAAGGCAGGTGGGCCCACCAAGGCGATCGGCGTTTGCAAGGACCGGGCACCAGCCATCGCGGCGGATCTGTCCGCCCGGTCAGGGTGGGAAGTGGGCAGGACCAGCCTCAAGGTCCGCAATCAGTCGATGAATCTGCCCGATGATTGGGAGGTCGGCGTGCTCGAGGCCTTCGAGGATCGCAAGGCGGCAGGAGAGTCAGTGGATACCATGGCCTTCGCGGAGGTGGTGGAAACCGAGGGCGGAGAGCAGTTTCGGTTCATGAAGGCCATCCCGACGGGGGAGGTATGCCTGGCCTGTCATGGATCGGAGATCACCGCCGAGGTCGCGGCCACGCTGGATGAGCAGTATCCGGGGGACCAGGCTCGCGGCTTTGGCCTCGGGGATATCCGTGGCGCCTTCAGCCTGTCGAAGCCTCTCTGACGCGCCGGCGGGCTCTCACGAGAGGCTGGCTCGGGGCAGGAGGGTGGTTCGATGCTCATGGATCCGCACCCCGGATCACAAGGTGCTGGCGTGAGCGACCGGTCGTAAATCGGCGATCGTTCGGTGTACTCGGCGGACCTTTGGCCTACCATTGGCTAGAAGTCGACCTGCTGCCTCAGAAGGGGGGCCCATGGCTGAACGACGATATGATCTCTGCTATCGGGGGCTCTTGCTCCCCGGGGCGGACCCGGACGACACACGTCGGCGTCTGGGGTCCACCTTCAAGCTGAAGGAGGCCGGGCTCGAGCGGCTTTTCACCGGTAGGCCGGTGATCGTCAAGCGCGACGTCGACGCCGCCACCGCGGCTCACTTCGAGCGGCTCTTCGCTCGGGCGGGCGCTGAGCTCACCCTGGTGCCGGTGGACAAGGGTGGGCCACGACCGGTGCGGGATCCGACGCCTTCGGTCGAGGTCGAGCAGCCCCGGTCGGTGGACATCGACTTCTCTCGCTTGTCCTTGGCACCACCCGGAGGTGCGCTCGAAGAGCCGCCCTCGAGGGCTCCCCTGAACTTGGACCTGAGCCACCTGAGCCTGGTCGAGGGGGATGATTGGACCCTGGAGGATTGCGAGCCGCCGCCCACCCCCATCCCCTTGCCGGACCTGAGCTATCTCACCCTGGCGCCGCTGCCCGACACGGAGTCGAGATCCAGCACGGCGCGGTTCCTCTGAGGGAGACGATGGCGGAGCGTATTGGCGACCACATTGTCATCGGCGCGGGTATCAGCGGCCTCGGTGCGGCCCATTTCGCGGCGCGCCGAGGCATAGAGAGTGTGGTCTTGGAGGCGGCTCCCCGCATCGGGGGCTGTATCCACAGCCATGAGTTCGATGGGCTCGGGGGTTTCTGGGCCGAGGCAGGGAGCCACACCTGTTTCAACAGCTACGGAAACCTGCTCGCCATCCTGGACGACCTGGGACTCACGACGCGGGTTCGCGCCAAGGCGAAGGTCGGGTATCGACTCTGGCTCCAAGGCGAGCGCAGGTCCGTGATGTCGGCCCTGCACCCGGTGGAGGCATTGGTTTCCCTGCCGCGGCTCCTGACCACGGCCAAGGCCGGTCGCAGCGTTGCCGACTACTACGGGCGGGTGCTCGGGTCCCGCAACTACCGGGACCTGTTGCGTCATGCCTTCCAGGCGGTGATCTGCCAGCCGGCCGATGAGTACCCGGCGGAGGCGCTATTCCGGCGCAAGCCTCGTCGCAAGGATGTGATCAAGGCCTTCACCTTCGACCGGGGTCTGTCCACCATCGCCGAGGCCGTGGCCAGCCAGCCCTCGATCGAAGTACGCACGGGCCAGCGCGTCGAGGGGATCGAGGCGAAGGGAGAGGGCTTTCGGGTCTCGGTCGCGGGCTCCGATGCACTGCACTGCAGGACCCTGACCCTCGCCGTGCCTCCCGATCAGGCGGCCCGCCTGCTGCCCGGTGGCTTCGAGGATGTCCGTGCTGTCGCCAGCGCCGTCGGCATGGCCGAGATCGAGACCCTGGCCCTCGCCTTCCGTGCCTCCGATCTCGAGCTGCCGCCCCTCGCGGGCCTGATCGCGGTCGACGACGCCTTCTACTCCGCCGTCACCCGTGATTTTCTGCCCGATTCCCGCTACCGTGGCTGCGCCTTCCATTTCCGCCCCGCGTCCCTGTCCCCGCAGGATCAGATCGAGCGGGCCTGTGCCGCCCTCGGGGCGGTGCCGGAGCGTATCGCGGCCCAGGCGTGGGTCACGAATCGGTTGCCCGCCCTTCGGGCCGGTCACGCGGCCCTGGTGGAGCGGTTGGATCGAGGCCTGGCCGGTCGCCGGCTCGGGGTGACGGGCAACTGGTTCCTCGGGGTCTCCATCGAAGACGCACTCACCCGCAGCCGCGCGGAGATGGTGCGGCTATTCGGTTCCTGACGCCCGCGCACCGTGAGCCGGCGAGACGCGATTGCTTCCCCTGGGGTCGAGCCATGAGGCGAGCCTTGGCCGGGACCGGTCTGCATGGTCGGCTCAACGCCGCCGGCCTGCCGACCCGGGTCCGGGTGACCCCCGCCCGGGCGCTCCCATCGGAATGGGCCCCATGACGGAGACCCCCGATCTCTGGGTGTCCGCCACGATTCGGCGCTGCTTGGTGCCGGATGCGGATGGGCTGAACCCGCGAATCCTTGCCGACTTTCGGGCCTTGGGTCCGGACGACTTCGACCGTCGCACGCACCTGATCGACGGGCGCTACGAGAACCTCTATCTCGACCGTGGGCGGTTTCCGGCGCTGGAGCCCGTCCTGACCCAGGCCCTGGCCTGCGCCGGGCGCATCCTGGATATGCCCCCGCGGGTGCTGCGCTGCGGCTTCTGGTTCAACGCCATGGGTCCCGGGCAGTCGACCAGCGAGCACACCCACGACGAGAACGACGAGCTGCTCTCCGCCGTCTATTACGTGGAGGCGCCGGAGGGCTCCGGGGATCTGGTGCTGTTCGACGGTCCCCTCACCATCCGGGTGCCCCCCGAGGCGGGGGTCCTGCTCTTCTTCCCGCCGGACCTGCCCCACGCGGTGGAGCCCAATCGGAGCGGCCGGCCCCGCCTTTCCATCGGTATCAATTTCGGACCGCGGCCTTGATCGGTCCCCCTCAGGTCGAGGGCCGGCGGCCCCGCCTCCAGTAGATCCGCTCCTCGGTGGCCACCCCGTCCAAGGGGATGTCCCAGGGTCGGGGGTCGATCCGATCCAGTCGCTGACAGGCGTGGGCGATGCCGATGAGGCGGGGGCGGCGCCAGTGGGTCCGCTGGCGCAGGTAAGCGAGGGTGCGATCGTAGAATCCGCCCCCCATCCCGAGGCGGTTGCATTCCCCGTCGAACCCCACCAGGGGGACCAGGAGGAGGTCCAGGTGCCATGCCAGCCGGATGTGCTCGCGACGGCGGCGGGGCTCGGGGATACCGTAGCGGTTGAGGCGCAGGGGCTCGCCGGGCCGGTAGGGCAGGAACCAGAGCCGACCCTGAGCGGGTCCACGCAGCACGGGGAGGTAGGTTCGGCGCCCGCGCAGGCGCGCGACTGCAAGCAGGGGTTGCGGGTCGAGCTCGCCGTCCGCGGGCCAATAGGCGGCCAGTCGCCGAGCCGCCAGGAAGGTTGGCTCCCGGCCCAGCAGTCGTTTCAGTGCCTTCGCGTGGAGGCGTTGATCCCGTGTCGACAGGGCTCGCCTCGCCCGGCGCAGGCCGCGGCGGATTGTCGACAGGCTAGACGCTTCACCGGAAGCGGTGGAGGGCTCTGACACGGGCTTCACGGTGATGGGATTGGGGGAGCGACACCCCCCGTTTGTGTCGTCGCCGCCTTCGTTCTTGAACCGCTTGGTTCAAGTGGGGACAGTCGAATCGGCTTCAGGCTTCCCGCTCAAGGGCGGACATGCTCAACGGCCTCAGGTCCCTGTCCCCCGGGTACGTGATAGGCTCAAGAAAATACCCAGGCGGCAGTCGAACACTACAGGGGGTGTCTCGTCATGAGGCTATACCCTTTCCGGTGACGCGTCCAGGGGTGCCTCCGCAGAAAGGGTCGCGGCGATGCGCTCCTGAAGTTGGCTCAGGCGGCGCGAGGTTTCGTTGTTCTGCCCGCCCTTGGCCCGTTGGAGCTGAATCAGCTCATGAGCGATGTTGAGGGCGGCCACCACGGCGATGCGGTCCGATCCGACGACCCGGCCGGTCTGGCGGATCTCCCGCATGCGGTCGTCAAGCAGCCTGGCCGAGGCCATGAGCTCCTCC
>JBAPYD010000587.1:0-1872 GCA_049284555.1 Chromatiaceae bacterium
GCCGAGCGCGACCTGTTGCTGGAGCTCCTCGATCTGCGCGACCGCCTGCAGGCGGGTTGTGACCAGGCGCGCCGCTACAGCCCCGGCTGGCTCGCCCGCCGCGGAAAGGCGGACGCCTTCGTGGCCGGCATGGCGGAGGGCATGGCCATGAACCTCCAGCGCCTGGACGCCACCTTGGCCCGTCGCGGGGTCCGACCCCTGCGGGTCCTGGGTCAACGCTTCGATCCCCAGACCATGCACGCCGCCGAGGCTGGCCAGGATCCCGGCCAGGCCGACGGTCTGGTGCTCGCCGAGGTGCGCCGCGGCTTTGTCCAGGGCGAGCGGCTTCTGCGGCCGGCCGAGGTCGTGGTCAATCGCCTGTCCCCACCCCAGCCCTAGCCGCTAGCATCGGGCCCCGTGGATACCCATTCCGGCCCTCGGCCCTGGGCCCTCTCAGCTTCTTAACTCGACGATCTGAATCATGAACGACCTCATCATCGGCATCGACCTCGGTACCACCAACTCGGAGGTGGCCGTGGTCCAGGACGGGCGCACCCGGGTCATCGAGGTGGACGGATCCAGGCTCCTGCCCTCGGTGGTGGGTCTGGCTGACGACGGCGCCCTGCTGGTCGGCCAAGCCGCCCGCAACCAGGTCGCCCTCTACCCGGAGCGCACCGTCCGATCCATCAAGCGGCGCATGGGCGAGGACATCAAGGTGCCCATGGGGCCGGAGTCCTACACCCCCCAGGAGATCTCGGCCCTGATCCTCAAGCGCCTCAAGCGGGCGGCGGAGCAGGAGCTGGGCCAAGCGATCAACAAGGCGGTGATCACGGTCCCGGCCTATTTCTCCGACGCCCAGCGTCAGGCGACCCGCGACGCCGGCGAGCTGGCGGGGCTGGAGGTGGTGCGCATCATCAACGAGCCCACCGCCGCCGCCCTGGCCTACGAGGTGGACCACCCCCAGGGCAAGACCATCCTGGTGTATGACCTCGGCGGCGGCACCTTCGACGTCTCCGTGGTGCGTGTCGCCCGGGACGTCACCGAGGTCCTCTCCAGCCACGGCAACAATCACCTGGGCGGCGACGACTTCGACGCCCGCATCGTCGATCACCTGATCGCGCACCTGGGCTCCCAGGGCCAGGACCCGAGCGACAACCGCACCGCCATGGCCCGCCTCACCCGCGCGGCGGAGGCGGCGAAGATCGCACTCTCCGACGCCCCCTTCGCCCTGATCCAGGAGGAATACCTGCTGGAGCACGCGGGGGCGCCGGTCAATCTGTCCCTGGAGCTCTCCCGGGAGGAGTACGAGGCGATGATCGCCCCGTACATCGGCGAGACCCTGGAGGCCGTCCATATCGCCCTCAAAGGGGCCGGACTGACCGTCTCGGACCTGGACGAGGTGCTGTTGGTGGGCGGGGCCACCCGCACCCCGCTGGTCCAGCGAAGACTGGAGGAGGAGCTGCGCATGCAGCCGCGCAGCGAGGTGGACCCCGACCTCTGCGTCGCCAACGGGGCCGCCATCCAGGCCGCGGTCATCGCCGGGGTCCAGGTGGCCAGCGTGCTGGTGGACGTGACGCCCTACACCTTCGGCACCAGCGCCATCGGCGACCTCAACGGAGAATTCTACCCTTACGTGTATGTCCCCCTGATCCGCAAGAACACCCCCATCCCGGTGACCAAGAGCGAGGCCTTCGAGACCTTCCACGATGGCCAGCGCACCATCCTCGTCCACGTCTACCAGGGGGAGGATCCGGACGCGCTCAACAATACCGAGATCGGCTCCTTCCGCATCGACGGACTCTCGGATGTGCCCGCCGGCAATGTCATCACCACCACCTTCTCACTGGACGTCAACGGCATCCTCCACGTCAGCTCCCGGGAGAAGCGCACCGG
>JBAPYD010000588.1:0-4293 GCA_049284555.1 Chromatiaceae bacterium
GGCCAGGGTGGGGTCCGCGTAGCAGGTGGCGATGTCCCCGGGGCGGCGGGCGACGATCTCGTAGGGGATGGGGCGGCCGCTCGCCCGCTCGAAGGCGGCCACCATGTCAAGCACGCTGTAGCCGCGCCCCGTGCCCAGGTTGTAGACGACGACGCCGGGCGCCTCCCGCAGCTTCTCCAGGGCAGCCAGGTGGCCGCGCGCCAGGTCCACCACGTGGATGTAGTCCCGCACGCCGGTCCCGTCCGGCGTCGGGTAGTCGTCGCCAAAGACCCGAAGCCTGGGGAGCTTGCCCACTGCCACCTGGGCCACGAAGGGCATGAGATTGTTTGGGATGCCGCCAGGGTCCTCGCCGATGCGACCGCTCCGGTGGGCCCCGACCGGGTTGAAGTAGCGCAGGAGCACGAGGTTCCAGGTCGGGTCGGCCCCATGGAGATCCCTGAGGATCTCCTCGATGAAGAGCTTGGATCGGCCATAGGGATTGGTGGCGGCGAGGGGGAAGTGCTCCCGGATGGGCACGCTCGCCGGGTCCCCGTAGACGGTGGCGGAAGAGCTGAAGACCAGGTTCCTGACCCCCGCCTTGGCCAGGGCCCGGCAGAGGCTCAGGGTGCCGCCGACGTTGTTCTCATAGTAGTCGATGGGCCTCTGGACGGATTCGCCCACCGCCTTGAGCCCGGCGAAATGGATCACGGAGTCGAAGCGCTGCTCCCGGAGGAGGGTGTCGAGGGCGGCACCATCGCGCAGGTCGGCCCGGACGAAGTCGAGGTCCCGGCCGGTGATCTCGCGTACCCGGCGCAGGGATTCCTCCTTGCTGTTGCAGAGATTGTCCACCACGGTCACCGAGTGACCCGCCTCCAGCAGCTCCACGCAGGCGTGGCTACCGATGTATCCCGCACCGCCAGTGACCAGGACGCGCATCGTTTGCTCCTCTATCTCGAATGCGATCCAGGCATTGTATCGGAAGGGGGTGTGGCGTCCCGGCCGCGGCCGTGCGGTCTTTGCCCACCGACGGCGAATCCGACGACGCGGGTGCGTCTGGCCCCGCCGACAGCCCCGACACACCGGTCCAGCGGGTCATACGATCGGCGGGTCGAGCACGTCTTCGTCATCCGTGTGGGTCTGCTGGAATGCCTCCACCTCGTCGGCGACTTCGCCCGGGTCGTCGGCGAAGCGCGCGATGTGGAAGAGTGCCTCCCCCTCGTGGACCGACGGGATCTGGACGCGTCCGATCACGACGCCCCGCGCATGGGCGTGCACCGGGTGCTGGGTGCCGGTGTAGGGATCGCTGATGTATCCGAGGACGTCCCCCTTCTGGGCGATTGCCCCCAGCGCTACCAGTGTGCGCAGCAGACCGCTCTCGGGGGCGCGGGTCCAGGTGCTGGAGCGGGCGAGGAAGGGCGCCGTCCTGCGGGCCCGCTGACCGACGGACTGGATCATGCCCAGGGCTCGCATCACGTTGAGCACGCCGAGCAGGCCGGCGCGGATGCAGACCTCGTCGAAGCGCAATCCCTCTCCGGCCTCGTAAAGCAGCATCGGGATGCCGAGCTCCGCCGCCGCCTCGCGCAGGGAGCCGTCGCGCAGGGTGGAGTTCAGCAGGACGGGAACGCCGAAGGCCTGGGCCAGCCGCTCGGTCTCGGGGTCATCGAGATTGGCGCGGATTTGCGGCAGGTTGGTACGGTGGATGGCCCCGGTGTGTAGGTCGATGCCATGGGTGCAGTGGCGGACGATTTCATCGACGAACAGGTTGGCGACCCTGGCCGTCAGGGAACCCGAGGGGTGCCCGGGAAAGGTGCGGTTGAGATCGCGCCGGTCAGGCAGGTAGCGTGAGTGATGGATGAGCCCGTACACGTTGACGACCGGTATGGCGACCAGGGTCCCCGCGAGCCGCTTCAGCGCCTTGGCCTCCAGCAGTCGTCGGATGATCTCCACGCCGTTGAGCTCGTCCCCGTGAACCGCCGCGCAGACGAACAGGCGTGGACCGTCCCGCTTGCCATGCACCACATGGACGGGCATGGACAGCCGGGTGTGGGAGTTGAGCTTCGGCAAGCCGAAATCGATCACGGCGCGGTGACCGGCCGCGACCGATTGCCCCTGGATGACGAAGGGCGGGCGCATCGATCAGCCGCTGCCGCGGGTCCGCGTCTTGCCCATGGCGGCGTTGCGCTCGATGAAGGCGACGATCATCCCGGCGATGTCCTTGCCGGTCGAGGTCTCGATGCCCTCCAGACCGGGGGAGGAGTTGACCTCCATGACCACGGGACCGTGGTTCGAGCGCAGCAGATCGACGCCGGCGACGTTCAAGCCCATGGTCTGGGCGGCGCGCACCGCGGTTGAGCGTTCCTCCGGGGTGATGCGGACGACCGTCGCCGTGCCACCCCGGTGCAGATTGGAGCGGAACTCGCCCTCCTTGCCCTGGCGCTTCATGGTCGCGACCACCTTGTCGCCGATCACGAAGCAGCGCAGGTCCGCGCCGCCCGCCTCCTTGATGAACTCCTGAACGAGTATGTTGGCGTGCAGGCCCATGAATGCCTCGATCACACTCTCCGCCGCCTTCTGGGTCTCGGCTAGCACCACGCCGATGCCCTGGGTCCCTTCCAGGAGCTTGATCACCAACGGGGCGCCGCCAACCATCTTGATGAGGTCCTGGGTGTCGTCCGGCTTGTTGGCGAAGCCAGTCACCGGCAGCCCGATCCCCTTTCTGGAGAGGAGCTGCAGGGAGCGCAGCTTGTCGCGGGAGCGGGTGATTGCCACCGACTCGTTGAGCGGATAGACGCCCATCATCTCGAACTGGCGAAGGACTGCCGTTCCGTAAAAGGTGACGGAGGCGCCGATGCGCGGGATGACGGCGTCGAACCCCTCCAGCTTCTCGCCCTTGTAGTGTATTTCCGGGCGCATGGACGTGATGTTCATGTAGCAGCGCAGCACGTCGAGGACCATCACCTCGTGTCCGCGGGCCCGCGCGGCGTCAACCAGCCGCCGGGTCGAGTAGAGCTTCGAGTTCCTGGACAGAACGGCAATTCTCATGAGCGGATCCTCGATGGCTTGGATTTCTTATCTTGGCTTCTCGTCGGCAACGCCCCACCAGTGTACGGCACTGATCGCCGGCAACGGCCAAGAGCCGGCCGGGAAGCGGCAACTGAGCGAAGAACGTGAGGGGCCGGGCCTACGATGATCGAGTAGCCCGCCATGTCCGCGACCGAGGTGAGGCGGAAGGTTGCGATCGAGCCGCGCCGCAAGTGTCGGATCGACGCCCGGCGGGGCGGCGAGCCGCTGTCCACCTACCCGCACAGGCGGCGGACACGGGATCCATCGATGTGGACCTCCTCCCCGGATGGCAGCGGGGCCGTCCGGTCCTGCATCCAGGTGGCGATGTCGCCCAGGACCCAGGCCCCCTGGCGGTCGCGGGTCAGCATGTGCCAGCCGCGCCGATAGATCACCACGCGCAGGGCCGACGGGTCCTCGGGGAACTGGCCGAGCCAGCGGCAGAAGGCCCGCTTGGGGATCACCCGATCCTGCTCCCCGTAGAGCAGGAGGATCGGGATCCCCGGCTCCGGGATGGCTCGGGTCGCCCGGTCCATCAGGTTGGCGACGCCCCAGAGGGCGTCGACCCGCGTCGCCTTGATCACCAGCGGGTCGCGGCTGTAGGCGAGCCAGAAGGGGTCGTTGTCGGTGGGCCGGATACCGAGTCCGCGTCCAGTGAGCTCGAGCCCCGGGACGGTGTGGGTGGCGGCGCTCAGCAGGAGGCGTTGGAGTCTCGGCATGCTCTCCCGGTCCCAGACCGCGGGTGCGATCAGCACCATCCCCCGCACGTCCATCGGGATCTCGCCCAGCCGGTTGGCGGCGGCCAGCAGCACGGCCCCACCCATGCTCTCGCCGATGAGGGTCAGGGGCAGCTTGGGGTGGCGGGCCCGCAAGAGGCGGACGACGGTCAGCAGGTCCTCGACCAGCTGCGCCTCGCCGGCCCAGCGCCCCCGCTGGCTGGTGGCCCCGAATCCCCGCTGGTCGACGGCGTAGACGAGCAGTCCCTGCTCGCCGAGATAGTCACCCAGCCCGGCGAAGGCGTTCCCGTAATCGTTGAATCCGTGCAGTGCGAGGGCGACCCCCAGGGCGCGGTCCGGATCGCCCCAGCGTCGCAGGGGCAGTCGATAGCCGTCGCCCATGACCACGTCCCTGGGCGTCAGGTGAGGCGTCCCGGATTCCGTCGCCGGGGCCTGCAGGTGGGGGGAGGCGCAGGCCGCGAGCAGGCTCAGGCAGGCGGCGGCGATCAGCGGAAGCGACGGACGCTGGGCCGAGGGC
>JBAPYD010000589.1:0-6523 GCA_049284555.1 Chromatiaceae bacterium
GGGCTTCTCTGGTGGCTGGGGACTGCGCCGCTTCCCCAGCGGGGGAGGGGCGTTCCGCGGGCGAGGTGAATCGACCCTGTCCGTCGCCGGGGACGATGCCGCGTCGCAGGTACGTGGGTCGGTCAAACCGGCGCCAGTCGCTTTGGGGTGTCCAGGGTCCTGGCGCCGGTGGGGTACGGTTCTCGGTGCGGTGCTTCGGCCCAGGCCAGCGCGCAATCGCGGTGACGCGGGCGAGGACCGCGCCGAGGACGATCAGCTCCAACATCGGGATTACCTCCAAGTGCAAGACCGGGAGGCGTGACCCGCTGCCGGGCTGCCTGCCCGGCGGGGGTGGTGGACTGCGGCGGACAATGCCGCCTCACCGATTGGCTGTTCTTGTCGGGCGCCCAGCTCGCGCCGTTCTCGGTTCGCGCAGGCGAACCGGCAGAGCGGTTTCAGGCTAAGCCAAGCGGGGAGGGGGGGCGGCGGGGAAAGGTGTCGGTGGCGCTTGAGCTTTCAGGAGGGTTGCGCTGGGTGCGGGTTTGGTCACGAGCGCAGACTGGGTCGCCGTCTTCGATTGGTGTGCAAGCGCCGCGCAACGCTGGCATCCGTTTGAGGCCACGAAATGGCGGCAGCTGGCGTCTTGCTGCCTGTCGCGGCGAATGCCCGAGAAGGTCGGCGTCGAGGTGACCCGCGATGATCTGTCCGGTGACCGCTTAGGACGCATAGCGGTCACCGACCGACGCGAGGAGGGCATGGACAGTACCGCAGGAAGCGGACACCGACCCACGGTGGCGGCCGGGACTCCCATCTACTCGTGCGAGAATCGAGCCGTCTAGGTGGTGCGCGGCCATACCGGCCAACTGCGGACATTCCAACCGCCCTCCCTGGCGGCCTGCTGTAAAGTTATCTGACACACGACCGCCTTAAAACAGGCGTCGCTAACATCCGGACATGCGGACGCCCTCCCTGGCGGTCCACTGTGTGGTTTTCAGGAGGGTACAATCCAAAACCCGCTTTCGTGGGTGGCGTCCGTTCTTGTGGTCGCGCTATCGAGCCCCCTATTCTCCAGGAAGGGGACAAAACGGTTAGTTCGCTTCAAGCAGATCTCCCGCGGCCCAGTTGTTTGGGTCAGGAGCTTCTCGAAGAAAGCCTCCGCTGACGCTGCTGCCGCCGCCGCTGGCGAGGTTGAACTCCCCACCGCTGACGCTGCTCTGAAGGCCGCTGGCGGTGTTCTCAAAGCCTCCGCTTACGCTCGCCTCGGGGCCGTTGACAAAGTGACGTCTTCCGGACACCAGCCCGCCGAACTGGGCGTAGGAATGACCTCGACCAATCATCAGATAATGGGAGCCAGTTTTCTGATTGCGGTCCCAGATTTCACTGGCGTCTTCGCAAGCCACCTCATCGTCGAGGGCGCCATTCGAACAGCGGACTAAGCCTGAGGTATCCCCAGGATATCTCCCTCTAAGACAACCGGTTACATGAGGTTTTTCGCTAGGAAATGAACATGCACGAGGGGCCGTTGTCCCTGGTAAGCGACCAAACCTGCCAGGAGACCCCCCGTGCATGCCCTGTCCATCCTACATCGCTGCCTGGGTGCCGCGCTTGCGCGCATTCACGCACGCCGCCTGCGGACGCTGTTCGAAGCCGTGGTCGGCTGCGTCAGTGGACCGCGGCTGACGCTCACGGACATCGGGCGACGCTTTGCGCGCGACGAACGCCTGCGCCATTCCATCAAGCGGGCCGACCGCCTGCTCGGCAACCGGCATCTGCAACAGGAGGCGCGTTCGGTGTACGCCGCGCTGTGCCGAGTGAAGCTTGCCCGAATCGCCGAGCCGCTGATTCTGATCGACTGGTCCGATCTCAAGAAGGACCAATCGCTGCGCCTACTGCGTGCCTCGCTGGCCGTCGGTGGGCGCAGTCTGACGTTGTATGAGGAAGTCCATCCGCAGAAGCGCTTGGGTAACCGCGCCGTGCAGACGACCTTTCTGTGCCGCCTCGCCGCCCGCCTGCCGCCGGGCTGTGCACCGATCATCATCGCCGACTCCGGCTTCAAGGTGCCCTTCTTCCGCGCGGTGGAGCGCTTGGGCTGGCGCTGGGTGGGACGCGTGCGCGGGCGTGACTTTCTGCGCCTGGAGCGCCGCTGGGTGAGCTGCAAGACTTTGTTTAAGGGGGCAACGCCGACGCCCACGCTGCTCGGGACCGGGGACTGGGTGCGCAGCAACCCGATGCGGGCACGGATGGTCTTGGTGCGCCTCCCCGCGATGGGCCGGCGCGGCCGTACGGCCTTCGGCAAGCGGGCACGCTCCAAGTCGAGTCGGCACAGTGCGCGCGCCGCCAAGGAGCCTTGGCTGCTGGTCGCCAGTCCCGCATTGGCCGAGCGTTCCGCACAGCAGCTGGTCAAGCTCTATCGCCAGCGCATGCCGATTGAGATTGACCAGCCATTTTGCCTCCATAACAGAGTTATCCCGTTGATCCAGCCGCTAAGCGATCTGCTGCGGCCAGGTGCGCGGGGCTTGGCGCAGCTGGCGCAGGCGCGCCAACTCCGAGTCGTCGGCCTTGATCAGCCAGAGTGTGCCGGCGGGAGCGCGGACCGGTCGCGCGTTCAGCTGGCCCTTGCGCAACCAGGAATAGAGCGTGGGTTGGGGAATGTCGAGCTTGGCGGTCAGCTCGGCGAAGGTCCATTCGTCGCCATCGCGGGCCACGCGATCGACCCATTGTTGCTTCGGCGAGCCGGTGCGCAGCCCCAGGCGCATGAGGAGACTGCGCACCATCGCGGCGTTGTAGGTGTCGCGGCGTTTTGGCGGTCGCCAGCCTTCGGCGTTGAGCCGCTGGGCGATCTGCTGCGGGGCACAACCCGCTTCGTGCCAGGTCTTGATCCGTGCTTTCAGGTCAGCAGAGCGACTGAGCTGATCGACGCGGGCCACCGGCCGGATGAGCGTCAAGCGGCTCTGGTGGCCGCCGACCCAGTGCACTTCCACCCGCACCTGCTCGCTCTGCTCCACCACGCTCACGAGTACCCGCTCGATGAGGAACCGGACGATCTGTTGGCGCTCCGCGGGTGTGGTGGTCGGCGCGTACCAGAGCGCGGGAAGGTCGCTGGCCAGACGCGCGATGGACGCGTGTTCCTCGACGCTCAAGGTAGCCGGTTGGCGAGCCTGAAACGCCTCGTACTCGCGTTGGAGCTTCAGCTCGGCGGCCAGCGCCTCCGCCCACTGTCGCTCCAGTGTACGGGCCACCAGCCGGTTCTCCGGCTCCACCGCATCGTACTGGCGCGCGGCACGCTCGGCCTCAAAGTGGGCGCGCTCCAGGCGTTGTCGCCAGTGGTGGTGCTCGCGGGTGCGTTGCTCCTCACACGCCCTGGCCACCTGCAGGCTGATCTCCAGACCAGCCGGTGCCAGGGCGTCGAAGATCAGCGCCGTGATCCGTGTATCCAACGGCCCGCCGGTCAAGGTCTGGCACACGGGCTCGCCGTAGTCCACATGCATCCGCAGACAGCTGTAACGCAGTCCGTGGCCGTTGCTGTTGTACTGCGGTGCCATGCGGTGCCCGCAGCGGCCACAGAGAAGGAGCCCCGAGAGCAACGCCGGTCCGTTGCGCGGGGTACCGAGGGCCTGGACGGTGTTGTTGTCGAGCTGGCGCACGTTGCGCTCGTACTGGGCCCAGCTGATGTACGCGGGCACATGGTCCTTGAGCAGGACCTCCCACTGCGCGGGTTGGGCGACCACGCGCCCGGTGGCGGGACGCCCCGCGACCTTCTTGCGCGGATCGGTGGGGCGGCGCCCATAGGTGTAGGCCCCGGCATAGATGGGGTGGCGCAAGATGTTGCTCAGCGTGACCCGGTTGGGGCGGCGCCAGTGGAGCTCGCCTTTGCGCGCCCCCGAACAGAGGCGGCAGGGCAGGCGCACATCCTGATCGACCAGATGACGCAACAGGCCATGGAGGGTGCGGGTCCGCTCGAAGACCTCGAAGAGCAAGGCGATCACCGCTTGGGCCTGCTCGTCGGGGTCCTTGATGACCTCGCCCGAGGGGGCGTGGACGTAGCCCATGGGCACGCGCATTCCCAGCGCCCCGCGGTGAGCCTTGGCCCGTTTGCCCTCCAGCATGCGCTGTTTCAGGATGTGAAGCTCGGCCTCGGACATCGTCCCTTTCAACCCCAGCAACAGACGGTCGTTGTAGCTCGTCAGGTCGTAGATGCCGTCGAGATCTCCCAGAAGTGTGGCAAAGACGGCGCACACTTCCAACAGTTGATACCAGTCGCGCGAGGCGCGCGCCAGCCGCGACATCTCAACGCCGAGGATGATCCCTACATGATCCAGGCTGACCTCGGTGACCAGGCGCTGGAATCCCGTGCGCCCCGCGGCACTGGCGCCCGAACGGCCGAGATCTTCATCGATGACGACGATCTGTTCCCGGGCCCAGCCCAGTTGCAGCGCCCGCTCGACCAGCCCGTACTGCAGGCGCGTCGATTCCTGGTGGCGCTCAACCTGCTGCAAGGTCGATTGGCGCACATAGATGATGGCCAAGCGTTCGCGATGATGCCGTGCGATCTTGCCGGTGGTGACGAGAAACTCAGCCCGTGGCCTGGGTGCGACGGCGTTCATCGCCTCCCGCCTCCTGCGCCGGCGGCTGCACCAGCCGGCGTTGCGCCAACGTGCTCAGCAGGGCGATCAGGGGTTTTCGGTGAGAGTCCGGGACTGCACTCCAGTCTATCGGAGCTGTCCGCGGCGATCGGGCCTTGTGGCTCGCTTCGCTCACGCCGTTTGGCGACCCACCGTGCAAGCGACAGTAAGGCTTCTTGTGAAAGTACAGCCCGCGTCGGCGAATCTGTCAAGAAATCTACTACAGCGGGATTAAGGATGGTGTATCGAGGAGAGCTTTCGCGACATGAAGAGCCAGCAGTTTGGTGAAGGATTGGAATGCAGTCGCTCCCATGGTGTCGGGCGCTTCACGGTGCTGGTGTTGATCGCCTCGCTGGCGGCTTTCCTCCTCTGGCTCATCGGAACCGCGGCCGAGCGCCGGGGCCTACACCTGCTCTTGCATCCAAACGGGTGCAACCCGCCGAGCGCGCCGACGGCGTTTAAGAAAAATCAATTCGTTACGAGTCGCCAACTGAGAACCCACACGTGCTGTTGGGGCGAAACTGTACGCTTTCTCCGACCGCACCCGCGCCGCCAGACCAACCATCGACAGCAAGCCGGCAGAGGGGCGAGAATTTGGCTGGTGTGGCGTTCACACCCGGACCAGCAGAACTTGCAATCAATGGGTTACAGGCGCGGACGGCGGGTTGCACCCCATCCAAACAACCGAAAGCGCCGCGTCTACTCCAAGCTCTTCCTGGCCCGCCTGCTGCTCGTGCTCCACAGTTGTGGAGAGCACCTCACGCCGCTGTTGGAGAACATCGAGGAGGTCGACCAATGGGTTGCGAGCGACCATGATGAGCTACTGCCATGAATCGTCCTGGCGCGCCAATTTGTGGGGATACCTCAGGGACTAAGCCCGATTGGTCGGCTTCATCGTAGCCAACGATCGGATTGCCGTATCCATTGTGGGTGTTAGTAGTACCGTTGCCGTTGCGCACATGGACATTGCAGCCTTCGAAGTAAAGATTATCGCCGTCGCTGGCCGGCGATACACAGGCAAGATCCGCCAAGGCGGTATTCTCGGCCTCAAGTGAGTTCGCCCGGATGACGAAAAAGGCTCCGGCCTGATGCATCTGGAAGAGGCGTCGAAAGTCAAGGTAGCCACGGTCCATGATGTAGAAGACGCCCGGAATACCACGCTGGTCGCGAACGCAAGGGTTCCAGCCGCCGAACAGCCAAACTCCACTCGTTTGATAGCTAGCGCGCCATCATCGCTTTCAGAGCCCAGGAGGGGATATCGCCGGAGTTGGGTGGGGCGCTATGCCACGGGTCGGGTCGTGTCGCGAGGGCTCGCCCCGCGTCGAAAGCCGCGCGCATCTGGGCGGGGTCGAAGGCGAGCACATCATTGCCGATGTCCACGTCCTCCGGGATCCCAACCATCTTGAAGGCGTAGCCCAGTACCTTTGTCCCGAAGTAAGATCTGATCAAAGCGGTTTGCATGGACTGTTCCATCATCACGCTGACCGTTGTCGCCGCTACGTCGCCAAGGGCCCGGCGTAGGGCCTGGGGCGGCTGCGTGACCCTGCCATTGTCAATCAGGTACAGATTCCCCGGGCCGTAGACCGGAGGGTTTGGCTTGCGCGTTCCGCCCATCCCTGGGACCACCACATTTGAACGGGCGGCCCCGTCGACAAATAAGTGCCCATCGATTTCCACCGGAGGAAAGACGATCGGGAAAGAGGCGGAGGCCAGCAATACCTTGCGATAAAGCTCCAGGTCCCCCGCCTTCGCGATCAGCGACATATTCCAGACCCAGGTCTGGCCGTAATCGATGTTGGTGGTGCCAACGAATAACAGACGATTTTCATCGTACGCCGCGGCCACGCGCTCCAAAGTTTCCGCGGTAATGTACTTGGAAAGCAGCGCTCGCAACGGAGCGGTGTCTCTTAGCGAGTCGGCAC
>JBAPYD010000590.1:0-2452 GCA_049284555.1 Chromatiaceae bacterium
CTCCCGGATTCCGCTGTCGCTGCATCCGGGCTACGGGATTGTCTTGGGTGACTCCACCGCCTTCGAGGCCCGGGGAGGCTGGGTCATCCCGCGCTGCTCGGCGCTCAGTCTGGCGCACCCCCACACCGCGCCCGAACTTTCCTAAACTCGATCAAGCCAAAGGTGGAAGGTACAGAAGCCGGCCCGGGGCCGCGGTCCGATCGGAAGACCGGGGGTCCGGCCCCGACCGGCAATCGACAGGGTATCGGAGGAGAGGACGCACCATGAAGAACGATCAGACCCTATCCATGGAGCGCGCGGATCAGGGGCAGGCCAGAAGCGGGGCCCTCGATGCCGCCCTGGCGCGCCTGTTGCTGCGGGGCCTCGCGGGGGCACCCATCGGTGTGGTGCTCTGGGACGGCGCCCGTTTTGCGGCCGGGGCGAGCCGTCCGGTGGCCTGGATCAGGCTGAGGGACCGATCCGCCCTGACGCGGCTGCTGCTCGACCCCGACTTGCAGTTCGGCGAGCTCTACAGTGCCGGGCGGCTGGAGGTGGACGGGAGCCTGGTGGACCTCGCCGAGGCCGTCTACCGGGTCGACTTCACCTCCACCGGCCGGGGGCCACTCGCCAAGGTGCTGCGCTTCCTCGATCGGCCGCGGGGCAACGGCGAGCACCGCGCGCGGGAGAACATCCATCACCACTACGACATCGGCAACGACTTCTATCGCCTGTGGCTGGACGAGCAGCTCGTCTACACCTGCGCCTACTTCCCTGATCCCTCGGACAGCCTGGAGGACGCCCAGATCGCCAAGATGGAGCACGTCTGCCGCAAGCTGGATCTCAGGCCCGGGGAGCGGGTCATCGAGGCGGGCTGCGGCTGGGGCGCCCTGGCCCTGCACATGGCGCGGCATTACGGGGTCCGGGTCCGCGCCTACAACATCTCCAGGTCCCAGGTCGCCCATGCGCGGGAGCGGGCAGAGCGGGAGGGTCTCGCCGATCGCGTCACGTTCGTCGACGGGGATTATCGTCAGATCGCCCGGGAGCCCGCGGGCGGCTGCGACGCCTTCGTCTCGGTCGGCATGCTGGAGCACGTGGGGCCCGCGCACTACCGGGATCTCGGCCGGGTGATCGACCGCGTCCTCTCCCCCGCCGGACGGGGGCTGGTCCACTCCATCGGCACACCCATCCGGGCCCCCATGAACCCCTGGATCGAGCGGCACATCTTCCCCGGGGGCTACACGCCCACCCTGCGGGAGATGATGGCGGTCTTCGAGCCCTTCCGCCTCAGCGTCCTGGACGTGGAGAACCTGCGCCTGCACTACGCCAAGACCCTGGAGCACTGGCTCGGCCGCTTCGAGGCCCACCAGGAGACGGTGCGCGGGATGTTCGACGAGCCCTTCGTGCGCGCCTGGCGCCTCTATCTCTCGGGCTCCATCGGGGCCTTCCGCTCCGGGGCCCTCGATCTCTTCCAGGTGCTGTTCAACCGCACGGGCACCAACGATGTCGCCTGGACGCGGGCGCCGCTCTACCGTCCCCGAAGCGGCGAGGGTCGTTGAGCCCATGGAGCGCTGCGACGTCCTGATCGTCGGTGGGGGACCCGCGGGGTCCTCCTGCGCCTGGGCCCTGCGCGGGTCCGGCCTCGACGTCGTCGTGATGGACCGCAGTCCCTTTCCCCGCGACAAGGTGTGCGCCGGCTGGATCACGCCGCCGCTGATCGAGGCCCTCAAGGTCGATCTCACCGACTACGCGCGGGACCGCACCCTGCAGCCCATCTCCACCTTTCGCACCGGGCTGCTGGGTGGGCGTCCGATCGATACCGACTACGACCGGACCGTGAGCTACGGCATTCGCCGCTGCGAGTTGGACGACTATCTGCTCAGGCGCGCGGGCGCCCGGCTGATCCTCGGCGAACCGGTGCGGGAGATCGCCTGGGACGGCGCCGAGTGGATCGTCAACGGACGGCTGCGAGCGCCGATGCTGGTCGGGGCCGGGGGGCACGCCTGCCCGGTGGCGCGGCATCTACGGGGCGACACCAATGGGCAGGCGCCGGTCATTCGGGCCCAGGAGGCGGAGTTTCCGGTGCCGAAGGGGTCCGGGGGAGCGGTGCGCGGGGAGGCCCCGGAGCTCTATTTCTGCGCCGACCTGGCGGGGTACGGCTGGGTCTTCCGCAAGGGGGACTATCTCAACGTCGGGCTCGGCCGGGAGGACCCGAGGGACCTGCCGGGCCACGTGGAGCGCTTCTGCGCCTGGCTGCGGGAGACGGGACGGCTGGACCAGGACCCGACGGGCTTCAAGGGGCACGCCTATCGGCTCTACGATGCGGCGATGCAGAGCCCGGTGGCCGATGGCGTCCTGCTGATCGGCGACGCCGCCGGTCTGGCCCATCCCCAGAGCGGCGAGGGCATCCGCCCGGCGGCGGAGTCCGGCTTGGCGGCGGCCGCCACGATCCGCGACTCGGCGGGCGACTATCGCG
>JBAPYD010000591.1:0-3584 GCA_049284555.1 Chromatiaceae bacterium
CCACCGCCGCGGCGCCCGGATCTCGAATCCGCAACGCCGGGACGTCATCCAGACCGCTCCCTCGGCTGTCTCCAGGCAGCGCGCTCGCACCCAGCTGTCGGCCGCCTCCAGCAACCGTTGCAGTGCCAGCCCCAGCGGTCCCCGGCGGCCAACGTCCAGGCCCTGTGCGGCATAGTGCGCCCGCGCCCTGGGGGCACCTGCCCTCCCGAGCTCGAAGAACCGGTCAATCAGCCGCTGCCGCAGGGGCTCGAGCCCCATTCGCGCCTGCAACAGGGTCATGAGGGTCTTCCCATCCCGAATCCCGGCCGGCAGGCCCGCGGTCAGGTCCGACGGCAGGAGCTCCAGAAGGGACTCGCCCAGAGCACACCCCTGCAAGAGATCCTCGTCGACCATCTGCGCGAAGTCCGGCGTTGGATCCGCGCCGGTGCGCTCCGCGAGCTGCAGCAGGGCAACGGCCTCGTTGCGGTGACCGCTCGTCCCCAGCCCGCACAGGAGATGATCAAGGATGTCGTGGACGAAGACCGAGGTCGGAATGCGCTCCCCCGTCGCCGCGGTTGAGGCGATCACCTCCGGATCCTCCGCCGCGATGGCCAGCTTCCACCCCCTGGCGCCGAACCCGTCCTCCCAGACATGGCGATAGAGACAGGGGACGCGCCGCTCAATCACGCGCCGGCTCATCCCAGACCACCCGCATCACGCCGGTATCGCCGAGACCCGCGCTGACCTCACAGGTATCGCAGACCATCCGCTCCGGCTTGCGCCGGCAGCCGTGGCAGCCCTCGAGGAACGCCTGCGCCTGCTTGATGTCCGCTCGCTGCCGCTCGATGGCCTCGGCGCGTTGCTCGAGCTGCGAATCCATCGACGCGAGGCTCCTCGCCACCGCACGGCTCGCCTCGTCGCCGGTGCGGCTCGCCGGGCGAATCCGGGCCAGGCCGGCCAACGTCTCTAACGGGAAGCCGAGCCGCACGAGGGCGAGGAGCGCCGCAAAGCGCGCCTCGTCCTCCTGATCGTAGACACGCGTTCCACCCGGGGTACGACGCGGGTGCACCAGACCCTGCTCCTCGTAGAAGCGCAGGGTCCGCACCGTGGTCCCCAGGCACTCGGCGATGGCGCCGATCTTCAGGGTCACAGATCGACCAGCCGGGCATCGTAGCCGCGCTGGCGCACGGCATCGAGGACCGCGTGGGGCGGCGCCTTCTCCGGATCGATGGAAACGAACAGCAGGTGGGGCATGACGGAATCGTGCGCATCCCGCGCGATCCCAAGGCGGTCGTTGAGGTACGCGAGCAAGGACCGGCGCTGCTCGGCGTCCAAGGTTTGCTTGACATGCAGCATGACGTCACCGGACATCTGGATTCCTCCGTCTCGTCTGAAGCGAGCCTTTTTCTAACGCTCACGTTAGATAGAGGTCAAGCCGTTGCCCCCGAACAGCCAACCACACGCCCATCCACGCGCCCTGGAACCCCGGCGCGGCTCACCTGAAAACTGTCGGCGCCTCCTCGGCAGCCGCCCTCGCCCACGCCGCGGGTCTCGGCGTCGTCGTCGAAGAAATGGGTTGCCGACGGTCCCTGACGAACTGCAACGCGGACCCCGACGGCACCCCCGAGGTCGGGTGTTGGCCCAAGCCGCGGCGCGGTGCGCCGTGACCACCGATGCCCGACTCCGGTCTCTATACTTGAGCCAGGCGGCACCGCGCCACACACGGACCCACAACCATGAGCCACGCAACGACAGAGTCCGACGGCGACAACCTCACGAAGGAGACGGAACAGCTCTCGCGGCATCCCGCGACGCCCGGTTCCACCAAGGAGAAACGAAAGTCGCCGAGCATGCACGAGGGCATCGCCGTGTGGTGCGACTGCTGCTCGTGCGAGGCCGAGCCCTATTGGATCGAAATCGCCCAGTCGATGGGCATGGAGCTGGGCAGCGACTACGAGGATCCGGAGCGGTAGCTCGAGATCGAGTTGGAAGCGGGGTTACCCACGCCGACCTCTCACACCAACGAGCATAGGGTTTCCTATCACGGTGGCCCACTCACGACGCTAGATCAGGGGGCCTTGCCAGGCCGCACTGTCACCGGAATTTCCGTCGGTTAGTCCTCAGACAGCTGATCACTGGCACTTTCCTCGACATCGGAGCATTGAGAGGGATGCTTGAAGGAGACGGTGGTCTCTATGATGTCGATTTGGTCGAATCGGTGCTTGGGCTTGCCAGATCGACCGTCTTCGTCATCATGCCTGCAATAAAGGAGATCCCGGATGTCCCTGTACTCGACAGGTCGACGGCTTTCCCCCTCACGAATCTGGGTTCGGCTGTCCACGAAACACAACGTGTAGTTCATCCGTGCACCGGGGGTACGGGTGAGAAAACACCGCTGGTCACAGTCTTGGTCGGTGGGGGCGCGCGCTTTACCGTTGGATCCTTTGCTGACCAGCTTACTCTTAAGATTCCCGCTCACGTTCTTCGAGAACTCGGTGCTGCCGAAGCCCAGTCTGCGGTCTTCCATCAGCCTGATCTGGACCATGACGCCGAAGTCCTCCGATTCGATCGCAATGGGAACAAAATCGGGAACCAGTGAAAGCTCGGTGCGATTGACCTGGAAATCCTGGAACAGGATTCGATCGATTTGGAACAGCTGGAGCATGCGTTGGCGCATGCGTTCCTCCAGGCTGCCGCTATCGCTTTCTTTCTCCGGCTTGGCGAAAAGGATCAGGATGTCTCCCCAGCCCTCGGCCAGAAAGATCCGGTCGCGAGGATCGAATAGACAGCCGATACGCTCCAGGGACGCATGATCATCCTTGGCGTGTTCTTTCCGGATCTCTTCGTCGGCAATCGCCTTCTTATGCCAGTAATCGAATGCGCGAAGCAGCCGGTGCAGGAAGAGGAGGCGCATGTCGCGCTGCTTCAGGGTGACCGAAAGCACGCCGAGCACGCCTCCTTTGCTTCCAGTCGCGTTTTCTTCCGACAGGCCGGCGAAGGCCAGCGGCAGGGCGAGCTCCCGGCGGACGAAAAAGGTCGGAAACTCCTCCGCATCCGTTTGCCGATACTCATCCCTGTCCCACGAGGCGTCGAACTGTGGAAGCCGGCATCGGCACATCGGACGCGCCTCCTGGATCGAAAACACGTCCGGCACACCCAGCAGTACCCAGTATTTCCTCGACATCGGTCCGCAGGGATCCGGCGGCGCATCACCCTCTGGCCACTTGTCCATCCAGTCATATCCTCTTCTTGCTCGCGCCAGACCATCTGCGGCCTCGGTCTTGACGTGGCCCGGATAGGAGCCAGAGAGGTAGATCCGCGAAATCATGTGGACCCAGGGCGCGCGTTCCCGGCAGCGCTCCTCCGCTTTCGGATCGCCGTCGTCCCTGCGCCAGGAATCTCGGAACGATTCGACCAGTCGCTCGAGGGAGGCGTGGGGATTCTCGTGCATCGAGAGCAGGCCGTCGATGGGCTCGAGCCAGCGGTACTGCTCCAGCATGAGGATCTCCTCGTCCTTGGCCAGCCCGGCGCCCTGCCTCAGCTTGTTAAGAACCTCTAAGAGACGGCGAAGCTTCCATCCATAGAGCTTTTCCAGAAACCGCTCC
>JBAPYD010000592.1:0-2190 GCA_049284555.1 Chromatiaceae bacterium
GCTGGGACCGGCCCTCGCCGCCCTGCGCGGAGTGTCCGGCCGGGGACGCAAGCGGCTCCTCATCCGGCAGATCGACGGCCTGCCCGCCCTGGAGTCGCCCCTGCGCGGCGCCCTGCTCGCCGCTGGGTTCGAGCCCGACTACGATGCACTGACCCCTGGTCCGGGTGGTGTGCCGGTTCCCGGTGTCGGACGGGGTCCCAAGGTGGCCGCTTACGCGGTAAGGGCGAAGAGTCTGAAGAGTCCAGGATAACGGCAGGCCATGCCAGCCCGATCCAGCGAGGCGCACGGAACCAGTCAGCCTCTAGCGCGTCCCTCTAGTGGTAATCCGGTTATGGGTATTCCGGCTCCGGCATCGGTCCACGGTGTCCATGCCCCGGCCCGCTGCCGTTATACTCCCCTGGTTCCGCTCTCCCGACGCCCCAACCTCCTCTGCTTCTGAATGAACGAGCTTCTGGACCAGCTGCGCAAGCGGCGCACCTTCGCCATCATCTCCCACCCGGACGCGGGTAAGACCACCCTCACCGAGAAGCTCCTGCTCTTCGGCGGGGCCATCCAGATGGCGGGCACGGTCAAGGGGCGCAAGGCGGCGCGCCATGCCACCTCCGACTGGATGGAGCTGGAGAAGCAGCGCGGCATCTCCGTGACCTCCTCGGTCATGCAGTTCCCCTATGGCGACTCCATCGTCAACCTGCTGGACACCCCCGGCCACGAGGACTTCTCCGAGGACACTTACCGCACCCTCACCGCCGTGGACTCGGCCCTCATGGTCATCGACGTGGCCAAGGGCGTGGAGGATCGCACCATCAAGCTCATGGAGGTCTGCCGGCTGCGCGACACCCCCATCCTCACCTTCGTCAATAAGCTCGACCGGGAGGGGCGGGACGCCGTCGAGGTCCTGGATGAGATCGAGTCGGTGCTCAAGATCCAGTGCGCCCCGGTCACCTGGCCCATCGGCATGGGCAAGCGCTTCAAGGGGGTCTATGACCTGCGCCACGACCGCACCCACCTCTTCAGCGCCCAGCACGGGGGGCGCATCACCGAGGGGGAGGTGATCGAGGGGATCGACAACCCGCGCATGGACGAGCTCCTCGGGGACCAGGCGGACGACCTGCGTGTCGAGATGGAGCTGGTCCAGGGCGCGAGCCACCCCCTGGACCTGGACGCCTATCGGGCGGGCCGCCAGACCCCGGTCTTCTTCGGCTCCGCCATCAACAACTTCGGGGTGCGGGAGCTCCTCGACGCCTTCGTGGACTATGCCCCGCCGCCGCGCCCGCGGCAGACGGCCCAGCGGCTGGTGGACCCGGCGGAGGAGCGCTTCACCGGCTTCGTCTTCAAGATCCAGGCGAACATGGACCCGGCCCACCGGGACCGGGTGGCCTTCCTGCGCGTCTGCTCCGGGACCTACACGAAGGGGATGAAGATGCGCCACGTGCGCATCGGGAAGACCGTCCAGGTGGCCAATGCCATCACCTTCCAGGCGGATGAGCGCCGTCATGTGGAGGAGGCCTGGCCCGGCGACATCATCGGTCTGCACAACCACGGCACCATCCAGATCGGCGACACCTTCACCGAAGGGGAGGACCTGAAGTACGAGGGCGTTCCCTATTTCGCCCCGGAGCTCTTCCGGCGCATCGTCCTCAAGGACCCCCTGCGCACGAAGGCACTCCAGAAGGGGGTGGTGCAGCTCGCCGAGGAGGGGGCGACCCAGGTCTTCCGGCCCCTGAAGAACAACGACATGATCCTCGGGGCGGTGGGGATCCTCCAGTTCGACGTGGCCGCCTTCCGGCTCAAGGACGAGTACGGGGTGGACGCGGTGGTGGAGCCGGTTTCGGTGCACACCGCCCGCTGGATCGGCTGCGACGACCCCAAGATGCTCGAGCGCTTCAAGGAAAGGGCCTACGAGAACCTGGCGCTGGACGGCGACGAGCAGCTCGTCTACCTGGCCCCCACCCGCGTGAACCTGAGCCTCACCGAGGAGCGCTGGCCCGACATCCGATTCCTCGCCACCCGCGAGCTATAGAAGCCCCGTAGGGCTTCAAGCCCGACAGCGACGCCTGGGGCTCCCCAAAACGTCCGAAGCCCAGCGCGCCACCGCCGATACAATCGCGGACGGCCCCCCGGGAGCGCGCCCGCCAGGCGCCTCCAGTAAACCTAGAAGCGGCAGTTTGACCTTGCCCTCAGACTCGTAAC
>JBAPYD010000593.1:0-5495 GCA_049284555.1 Chromatiaceae bacterium
AGGAAACCCCCGACCTGGTCCAGCGGGAGGTGCCAGACCTCCACCTCGACGGCTGCTCCGCCCTCGGGATCGCGGATGAGCCCCGGCCGGTGGGGCGGTCCGCCGGGCAGGGCATAGAGGCGGTAGCGGGGGGCGGTGCGGATCTTACTCACCAGGTGTCCGCCCCGATCCGTGAGCTGGTGGTTGAGCTGCAGGCCGGAGAGGTGGGCGCCGCAGACCACGAGGTTCAGTCCCGGGGCCTCCGGTGTCTCCGAGGGGCGTGTCCCCGCGGCGGCTCCCATGGTCGTGTCCGGCGACGGGTGCCGGCCGGTGGCGCCGAGGGGAAGGTCCTGGGCCCGGTGGAGACGCTCGGCGAAGCGGGCCAGGGCCGAATCGCCGAAGGCCGGGCCGAACAGGGTGACGCCGAAGGGCAGTCCGTCGGCCCGGAAGCCCGCCGGGACGGCGACGGCCGCCAGGTCTAGCAGGTTCATGAAGTTGGTGTAGGTGCCCAGCCGACTGTTCAGCACGATGGGGTCTGACTCCACCTCGGCGATCCGGTAGATGGTCGGTGCCGTGGGGGTGACGAGGAAGTCCAGACCCTCCACCAGGGCGTCCGCTGTGCGCTTGAGGTCCGCCAGCCGGTACTGGGCCTTGAAGGCGTCCACCGCCCGGGCCTCGACGCCGGGGGCGATGATTCGCCGGGTAACCTCCAGCAGGGACTCGGGACGGCGCTCGATGAAGGGCTCGATCGCTGCATAGCGCTCCGCCACCCAGGGTCCCTCGTATAGCAGCCGGGCCGCCTCCTCGAAGGGGGCGAAGTCGAGGCGGACCGGCTCCCCGCCCAGGTCCCGAAGCCGCACGACGGCCGCCGCGAAGAGCCGCTCGCTCTCCCTGTCCCCGAAGAATTCGAGCGTGGTGGGAACACCGAAGCGGAAGGTCCCGTCCCCTGCCCCCCCGCCTGTCGCCGGCGGGCCCGCCCGCCTTGCAAAGGGGTCCTCGGGATCGAAGTGGGCGGCCACCGCCATCACCGCCTCCGCATCGGCCAGGTCCAGGGTGAAGACGCTCACGCAGTCCAGGGTGCGGCAGGCGGGGACCACGCCCGCCGTCGAGACGAGCCCCCGGGTGGGCTTGATCCCGATCAGATTGTTGAAGGCCGCCGGCACCCGACCGGAGCCGGCGGTGTCCGTGCCCAAGGCAAAGCTGACCAGCCCCCGGGCCACCGCGACCGCGGAGCCCGAACTGGAGCCCCCGGAGATGTAGGCGGGGTCGAAGGCATTGGGGGTCGCCCCGAAGGGAGAGCGTGTCCCGACCAGACCGGTGGCGAACTGATCCAGGTTGGTCTTGCCGATGGGGATGGCCCCGGCCGCGATCAGCCGCCCCACCACATGGGCGGACCGATCCGGTCGGTAGGCGAAGTCCGGACAGGCCGCGGTGGTGGGGATCCCCGCCAGGTCGATGTTGTCCTTGATGGCGAACGGAATCCCATAGAGCGGCAGCGCGTCCGGATCGGTCCCGGCCAGACGCCCCAGGTAGGGCGTCAGCTCCCCATCCGAGAGCACATGGATCCAGACCGGCCCCGGGACCTCTGCGCCGATCCGAGCCCGGATCTCCGCCACCAGCCCCGCCGGCTCCAGGGCACCCGCATGATAGCGCTCACGCAGACTGGAGATGGAAAGATTCAGCACCTCCCCACTCATACCCGACCCCATCCCGTCGCCCCCGCCACCAACAAAGACCGCACGGTCACCCAGTCCCCCGACCCAGCCCTTTCTTCTAATTCGCGTTCATTCGCGTTCATTCGCGGACCCATTCTCCCCCGCCACCTCACACCCCAAGGTATCGACCACCATCAACGTCTGCCCCGGCGCGACCTGGCTCCCGACCTGGCACAGGACCCGGCTCACCCGTCCGGCGTGCTCCGCATGGACCGCGATCTCCATCTTCATGGACTCCAGCACCGCCAGCACCTGCCCCTCCGCGACCGACTCCCCCGGCTCCACCCCCAGGCGCCAGACGCTCCCGTGGACATGGCCCTGCACCGCCCGCTCGTGGGGCCCGAGGGTCGGCTCCTCCGCCCGCTCGTCGATGACCTCTCCGGCACCTCGTCCGAGGTCGGACTGCCCGGCGGCGGCCCAACGCTCCCGCTCGGCCTCGAAGGCCGCCTGCTGGCGCGACTTGAAGTCGGCGATCTCGCTCGCGTTTTCCGCGAGGAAGCGATCGTAATCGCTCAGACTGAAATAGGTTTCCTCCACCCGGAGACGAAAGCCGCCGTGAGGGAAGGCCTCCCGCAGCTCCAGCAGCTCCCGCTCGTCCACCGGGTAGAAACGGATCTGGTCGAAGAAGCGCAGGAGCCAGGGCCGGGCGAAGTCGGGGGTCTGGCGATAGCGGTTCCACATCTGCACCGTGCGCCCCACGAACTGGTAGCCGCCCGGCCCCTCCATGCCGTAGACGCAGAGATAGGAGCCGCCGATCCCCACCGCGTTCTCCGGGGTCCAGGTCCGGGCCGGGTTGTACTTGGCGGTAACCAGCCGGTGCCGGGGGTCCAGGGGCGTGGCGACCGGGGCCCCCAGGTAGACGTCCCCCAGGCCCATCACCAGGTAGCTGGCCTCGAAGACGATGCGCCGCACCTCATCGATGCTCTCCAGGCCATTGATGCGCCTGATGAACTCGATATTGCTCGGACACCAGGGGGCGTCCGGGCGAACCGACTGCATGTACTTCTCGATGGCGAGCCGGGTGGAGGGGTCGTCCCACGACAGGGGCAGGTGCACCACCCGGGCCGGCACGCTCAGCCCCTCCACCGATCCGAGCCCCGCCTCCAGCTCCCGCAGGCGCTGGATCAGGGTTGCCAGCGGCAGCGCGGTGTTGTCATAGCGGACCTGAAGGGAGCGGATCCCCGGGGTCAGCTCCAGGACGCCAGGGATAGGCTGCTCCTTGAGGGCCAGCATCAGGGCGTGGACCCGGAAGCGCAGCCGGATGTCCAGGACCTGGGGACCGTACTCCACCAGCAGGTCCCGGTCCCCGCTCTGGCGGTAGACGACGCCGACCGGATGCTCCTCCGGGGACAGGACGAGGACCCGCGGGTCGCCCAGGGGGGCAGGAAAGGCACGGGCGTCGGTCGGCTCCAGGGTCTCGATGGCGCGGGTCTGGGCCTGCCCCAGGGCGAGGGCCGTGGCCTGGTCGACGGGGACGAAGCGTACCCGGTCGCCGGGACAGAGCTGGCCGAGCCTCCAGCGGTCCGCGCTCACCACCGTCGCGGGGCAGACGAAGCCGCCGAGACTCGGGCCGTCCGGGCCCAGGATCACCGGCATGTCGCCCGTGAAGTCCACGGTGCCGATGGCATAGGCGTTGTCGTGGATGTTGGAGGGGTGCAGGCCCGCCTCGCCTCCATCGGCCCGCGCCCAACAGGGCTTGGGCCCGATCAGGCGGACGCCGGTGCGGCTGGAGTTGTAGTGGACCTCCCAGGCGGTGGCGAAGAAGGCGTCGACGTCCGCCGGGGTGAAGAAGTCCGGTGCCCCGTGGGGCCCGTAGATGACCCGTAACTCCCAGTCCGACCCGTAGCTCGGGATCAGGGCCGGGGGCGGGGCGAGGGGCTCCAGGTCCTCACCCGCCGCCTCGCCCAGGTGCAGGACATCCCCCACCTGGAGGGGCCGGCCGGCATGACCGCCGAAGCGCCCCAGGGTGAAGGTGGCCCGGCTCCCCAGATGGGCCGGGACCTGGACCCCGTCCCGGACCAGGAGATAGGCCCGGGCGCCGGGGCCCGAGGTCTGACCGATCCGGAGCATCCCGCCGGCCGGGACCTCGAAGGGCCGCCACCAGGGGACCGGCGCGCCGTCCAGCTCCGCGGTCATCCGGGCCCCCGTGAGACAGACCCAGGCGGCCGAGCGGAAGCGCAGGGTCGGACCCGTGACCGTCAGCTCCAGACCCGCGGTCCCGGGGTCGTTGCCCAGGAGCCGGTTGCCGAGCCGGAAGGCCAGATCGTCCATGGGACCGGATGGCGGCACCCCCACGTCCCAGTAGCCCAGGCGCCCTGGCCAGTCCTGGACCGTGGTCTGGGTGCCGGGGGCCAGGACCTCCACGGCGGCCGACCGGTAGGCGAATTCGTCCAGATACCGGGTGCTGTGGCCCGCGGCGGCCAGCACCGGGTCCGCCACCACCAGCCGCAGATAGGCCAGGTTCGTCTCGATGCCGGCCAGCTCGGTCCGCTGGAGGGCGTCGGCGAGCGCCGCCAGGGCCGCAGGGCGATCCCCCGCCTGGACGATGACCTTGGCGATCATGGGGTCGTAGTAGGCCGGGACCTCGGTCCCCGGCTCCACCCAGGTGTCGCAACGCGCGCCCTCGGGCCAGCGCACCCGGGTGAGCAGACCCGCGCTCGGCTGGAAGCCCTTGCCCGGATCCTCCGCGTAGATCCGGGCCTGGATGGCGTGGCCCCGGGCCGCCGGGGTCAGGATGTCGAGGTCCGGCAGCTCGCCCGCGCCCAGGCGCACCATCCACTCCACCAGGTCAATGCCAGTGACCGCCTCCGTGACCCCGTGCTCCACCTGGAGCCGGGTATTGACCTCCAGGAAATAGAAGTCGGCGGTGTCGGGGTCGTAGATGTACTCGACGGTACCGGCGGAGCGATAGGCGACGGCCTCCCCGAGGCGGCGGGCGGTCGCGAGGAGCCGCGCCCGGACCTCCGGCGGCAGGTTGGGGGCCGGGGTCTCCTCCACGACCTTCTGGTTGCGCCGTTGCAGGGAGCAGTCCCGCTCGCCGAGGGCGAGGACCCGGCCCGCCCCGTCCCCGAAGATCTGGACCTCCAGGTGGCGGGCACGCTCGATGTAGCGCTCGAGGAAGACCCCCGCGTTGGCGAAGTTGTTGCGGCCGAGCCGCTGGACGCGCTCGAAGGCCTCCGTGAGGGTCTCGGGATCCCGGCACAGCTGCATCCCGATCCCGCCGCCCCCGGCCGTGCTCTTGAGCATCACCGGGTAGCCGATACGGGCGGCCTCCCGCCGCGCCTCCTCCGCGTCCGCCAGCAGGCCGGAGCCGGGCAGGAGCGGCAGGCCGCTCGACTCCGCCAGGGCGCGGGCCCGGTGCTTGAGACCGAAGTCCCGCATCTGGTCCGGGGTGGGACCCAGAAAGACGAGGCCCCGCTCCTCGCAGGCCTCGGCGAAGGCGGCGTTCTCCGAGAGGAAGCCGTAGCCGGGATGGATGGCCCCTGCCCCGCTCAGGCGGGCCGCATCGAGCACCCGCTCCAGGTCGAGGTAGGAGGCGCTGGCGGGGGCCGGGCCGAGACAATGGGCCGCGTCCGCCTGGCGGACGTGCAGCGAGTGGGCGTCCGCCTCCGAATAGACGGCCACGGAGCCGACCCCCATGCGCCTCAGGGTACGGATGATGCGGCAGGCGATGGCGCCGCGATTGGCGATCAGGACCTTCTGGAACATGCGCGCCTGGGCTCATGGGTCGCGGGCCGTCCCGCGGTTGGTCGGCAACCCCGGGGCCGTCCCCGGGTGGGTCGGGCTTCAGCCCGACGGCGG
>JBAPYD010000594.1:0-5593 GCA_049284555.1 Chromatiaceae bacterium
CGGGTGAGCTGCGCCCACGGGACCCTGCCGGTGCCGGCCCCCGCCGTCGAGGAGCTGCTGCGGGGCGTCCCCACCCGCCGCGGCGGGGTCCACTTCGAGGCGACCACACCCACGGGGGCCGCCATCCTGAGCAGCCTGGTGGACGGCTACACCGATACGCCGAGCCTCGCGGTGACCGCCGTCGGCTATGGTGCGGGCCGCCGGGAGGGGCCGATCCCCAATGTGCTACGGGTCCTCCTGGCGGAAGGGTCGGAGCCGGGTGCGACCGACACGAGCGGTCCGGAGGCCCTGACCCTGCTGGAGTGCAACATCGACGACATGAGCCCGGAGCTCTACGAGCACGTCCTGGCGCTCCTCTTCGACCGGGGGGCCCTGGATGCCTGGCTGACCCCGTTGATCATGAAGAAGGGCCGGCCCGGGACCCAGATCGGTGTCCTCTGCGGGGAAGAGCTTGCCGCACCCCTTACCGGCGCCCTGCTCACGGAGACCACGACCCTGGGCGTGCGGCGCCAGCCGGTGACCCGAACCGCCCTTCCCCGGGTCGCCCGGGACGTGGAGACCGAGTACGGCCCCGTCCCGGTCAAGGTCGCGCTCCAGGACGGGCGGCCGCTCAAGGCCAAGCCCGAGTACGAGGCATGTAGACGAATCGCCCTCGAGCGCGGCATCCCGATCCGTCTGGTCTACGAAGCGGTCGCCCGGCGATTGGACGGCGAGGGTTGACCCGCGTCCCCGGGCGCGTGGCACCGGGGGAGCAGGAAACAGTCCGCGCAGCGGGGCCGGGGCCGGCAGAGGTCCTTGCCGTGGCGCACGATGAGGGCGTGGTACTCGTTGTAGAGGGCCGGGTCCGGCCCGAGCGCGGACTCGAAGGCGGCGCGGATCGTCTCGTAGCCCTCCTGTCCGGTGAGCAGGCCGAGCCGGGTGAAGACCCGCCGCGTATAGGCGTCCACCACGAACACGGGACGGCCGAAGGCGTAGAGCAGCATGTCGTCGGCGGTCTCGGGGCCGACCCCCCGGATGGCGAGGAGCCGACGGCGCAGCTCTCCGGTCTCCAGGGCCCCGAGCCGCTCCAGTCCCCCCTCCGCGATGAAGGCCTCGCAGAAGGCCCGCAGCCGTTGGGCCTTGACGTTGAAATAGCCGGAGGGCTGCAGGGCCTGGGCGAGCGCTTCCAGGGGCAGATCCAGGATGGCCTGGGCCTCCAGGGGGACGCGCGCGGCGAGCCGCTGCAGGGCCCGCTCCACGTTGGTCCAGGCCGTATTCTGGGTGAGCACGGCCCCCACCATGACCTCGAAGGCGGTGTCGGCCGGCCACCAGTGCTGGGGGCCGTAGGTCCCGAGGAGGGCATCGAAGACCCCGCGCAGGCGCTCCGGGCTCACGGGTGTCGCGGGATGCGGGGAGACCGGTCGCGAAGGGACACCGTTTCGGCGGGGATCAGGTGAACAGGGTCAGGACGCCGGTGTAGCCGTAGAGCCGGTCCTGGGAGACCTCCCCATTGGCGTAGAAGCCCACGAGGGGGAAATCCCCCAGGGTATCGCGGATCTGGCGCAGCTCGGCGGAGTCGGGGCCGAACAGGTTGACCCCCCGCCCCAGGCAGGAGCAGTAGATACCGCCGCGAGGCGGGGCCGAGAGCCGATCCTTCAGGGAGAGCAGCATGCGGTCCAGGTCCTCCCGGGCGGTCGCGGCATCGCGCCGACAGAACATCAGCTCGCGGCCCGGCTCCACCAGGTCGCCGACCGCCACGAGACCCTCGTTGGGATCGATCCCCACCAGGTTGCGCACCAGATAGTCACCGGTGTCCGAGCCCGGGATGGGCAGGCCCACGAAGATGTAGCCCCCGATGCGCATCAGGTCCCGGGACAGGATCTCGCCGATGTCGCTCTTCAGGACGTCGAGGGCCGGCTGGCCGTCGAGGGTGATCAGGATGTTGCGCCGCGCGTCGGTGACCGTCCGATGGGGCCCGATCGGGGAGCAGCCTTGGGTGAGCCGGGTGACGACGCCGACCTCCTGCCCGAACAGGAACCCGGAGAGTCCCCCCTGACGAACCCCGTTGGCAATGGTGTAGGTGCTGCCGCGGGCGCTCGCGAGCCCCCCCACCAGGAAACCCGACGCGGTCCGGGCCGCGAGCTGCTTCACGAGGGCCTCCATGAGGGGATTCACCGGGTCCCCATGGACCAGGCCCAGCATGGGACCATGGGCGCGGATCCACTCCCCGTAGCCGGCGTCGAACGCATCCAGGTCCTTCACCAGGCTCGGAAAGACCTGGAAGCCATCGGCCGGGAGCTCCCCCAGCATGAGGGCCGCGGCTGGCTCCTCGTAGTATTCGGTCCCGGTGGCGCAGATCCCCATGCCCACGGCCCCCACCCACTGAGAGACCCCGGTGGATTTGACCAGGAGGTCCAGGAGGTCGCCCAGATCCTCGGCGAGTGCGTCGGTGACGTAGAGGAAGCCCAGATTGGCGGCCGCCGGAACGGGGCCGATCTGCTCCAGACAGGCGGACACGATCGCGCGCCAGTCCCCTCCAGCGGCGTGCGCGTAACGGAAAGGTTCCATCGGGTCCTCCAGGGGCCGGGGTCAAATCTCTGCCAGGTGGCCCCGTTCTTGTAACCAGCCACGACGGTCCGCCGCACGCTTCTTGGCGAGCAGCATGTCGAGGAGGTTGTTGCTTTCGTCCTCGGCTTCAACCGTGAGCTGCACCAGCCGCCGGGTGTCCGGATGGATGGTGGTCTCCCGCAGCTGGGCGGGGTTCATCTCGCCGAGTCCCTTGAACCGCTGGACATTGACCTTCCCCTTGGTCTTCTCCGCGTCGATCCGGTCCAGGATCCCCTTGCGCTCGCTATCGTCCAGGGCGTAGTAGACCTGCTTGCCCACGTCGATGCGGTAGAGGGGCGGCATGGCCACATAGACGTGCCCCTCCGCCACCAGCCGGCGGAAGTGGCGGAAGAACAGGCCGCAGAGCAGGGTCGCGATGTGGGCACCGTCCGAGTCCGCATCCGCCAGGATGCAGATCTTGCCGAACCGCAGCCGGGAGAGGTCGTCCGAGCCCGGATCCACCCCGATGGCCACGGCAATGTCGTGGACCTCCTGGGACCCCAGGACCTCCGCGGGCTCCACCTCCCAGGTGTTGAGGATCTTCCCCCGCAGGGGCAGGATGGCCTGGAATTCCCGATCCCGGGCCTGCTTGGCCGAGCCCCCGGCGGAGTCCCCCTCCACCAGGAACAGCTCGCTGCGCTCCGGGTCCGTGGAGGTGCAGTCCGAGAGCTTGCCCGGCAGGGCCGGACCCTGGGTCACCTTCTTGCGGGTGACGACGCGCCCCGCCTTGAGCCTTGCCTGGGCGGCCCCGATGGCCAGCTCGGCGATGCGCTCCCCCTCGGCGACATGCTGGTTGAGCCACAGGCTGAAGGCATCCTTGACCACCCCGGAGACGAAGGCCGCGCACTCGCGTGAGGACAGGCGCTCCTTGGTCTGTCCGGAGAACTGGGGGTCGATGAGCTTGACCGAGAGGATGTAGGCGAGCCGTCCCCAGACGTCCTCCGGGGCCAGCTTGACCGCCCGGGGGAGCAGGTTGCGAAACTCGCAGAACTCCCGCACCGCCTCCGTGAGCCCGCTGCGGAGCCCGTTGACGTGGGTCCCCCCCTGCACCGTGGGGATCAGGTTCACGTAGCTCTCGGCGACCGGCTCGCCCCCCTCGGGGAGCCAGGCCAGGGCCCAGCTCGCGCCCTCGCTCTTGCCCTCCATGTCCCCCACGAAGGGCTCCGCCGGGACCGTCTCGACGCCCCCGAGGCTCTGGACCAGGTAGGCCCTGAGGCCCTCCTCGTAGCACCACTCCTGGGCCTCGCCGCTCGCCTCGTCGCGAAAGCGCACGGTCAGCCCGGGGCACAGCACCGCCTTGGCCTGGAGTAGGTGGATCAGGGGTCGGGCGGCGAAGCGCGGGCTGTCGAAATACTGCGGGTCCGGCCAGAAGCGGAGCCTGGTGCCGGTGCGCCCCCGCGGGACCGTCCCCACCTCCTCCAGCTCGCTCACCTTGTCCCCGTGGGCGAAGGCCATGTTGTACTCGCGCCCACCCCGGCGGACCCAGACCTCCAGGTGCTTGGAGAGGGCGTTCACCACCGAGACCCCGACCCCGTGGAGCCCACCGGAGAAGCCGTAGCTGCCACCGCCGAACTTGCCCCCGGCATGGAGCTTGGTGAGGATCACCTCCACGCCCGGCATCCCCTGCTCTGGATGGATGTCCACTGGCATGCCCCGACCGTCGTCGCTGACCTCCAGGGAGCCGTCCGCGTAGACGGTCACCTCGACGGTGCGGGCGTGGCCGGCCAAGGCCTCGTCCACGCTGTTGTCGATGACCTCCTGGGCCAGGTGGTTTGGACGGCTGGTATCCGTGTACATGCCCGGGCGTTTGCGCACCGGGTCGAGGCCGCTCAGGACCTCGATGGCAGAGGCGTCATAGCTGCCTGTCATGGGCGATTCGAAGACTCCCCTCGGAGATGGCCCGGCCCCGGCTCCCGGGCCGGCGCAGGAGTTTGACCGATGAAACCGCGGTACGCTACCGTAGCCGCGAAGCTTGATGCAAACCCATGACCAGCTCCCCAGACCCTGCCCAGACGCCGACCCCGCCCTCTTTCGAGCAGTCGCTCGCGGAGCTCGAGTCCATCGTCGACGCCCTGGAGCGCGGTGACATGACCCTGGAGGAGTCACTGAGCGCCTTCGAGCGGGGAGTGACCCTCACCCGCACGTGCCAGAAGGCCCTGGACGCCGCCGAGCAACGGGTGCGCATCCTCACCGAGTCGCAGGTCGACGCCGAGCCCGAGCCCTTTGCCCCATCCACCGGTGAGTCCCGTTGACCGACGCGGACCTGGACGCCTTCCGGACGCGCTGCCGCGCCCGCTGCGAGGCCACCCTCGACGTCCTGCTCCCCGCCGCGGAGATCGAGCCAGCGCGCCTCCACCAGGCCATGCGCTACGCCACCCTGGGCGCGGGCAAGCGCATCCGACCGCTCCTCTGCTATGGCGCAGGCGAGGCCTTGGGGGTATCACCGGCCCTGCTGGACCGGCCGGCGGCGGCGGTGGAGCTGATCCACGCCTATTCACTCGTCCATGACGACCTGCCGGCGATGGACGACGACGACCTGCGACGGGGCCGACCCACCTGCCACCGGGCCTTCGACGAGGCCACGGCCATCCTCGTCGGGGACGCCCTCCAGAGCCTCGCCTTTCAGACCCTCGCCGAGGCGAGCGACCTTGCGCCGGCCACCCGACTCGCCATGATCGACTCCCTGGCGCTGGCCAGCGGCTCCCGGGGGATGGCGGGCGGCCAGGCCTTCGATTTGGCCGCCGAGGGCCAGCACCTGGACCGGGCCATGCTGGAGCACATCCATATCCACAAGACGGGGGCCCTGATCCGGGCCGCCGTTCGCATGGGGATCCTCGCTGACGGCCCCCTGGACGCGGAGTTGGCGGAGCGCCTCGATCGCTATGCCAAGTGCGTCGGGCTCGCCTTCCAGATCCAGGACGACATCCTGGACGTGGAGGGCGACAGCGCCACCCTTGGCAAGACCGCCGGGCGCGACCTGGCGCTGGACAAGGCCACGTATCCCTCC
>JBAPYD010000595.1:0-1796 GCA_049284555.1 Chromatiaceae bacterium
ACCGGCGAAGCAGGCCGAACCGGTTGCGGAGGCGCCTCCGGCTGCCGAGGCGGCCAAGCCCGAGGCCGCAAGCGAGGCGCCGCCCGCCGCGCCAACACCCGCGGAAACCGCGCGATCCAAGGCGGAAGCACGCAGGGCCGAGCAGGAGGCGGAGCGAAACAAACGCTACCAGGATCTGCGTGAACGGGCCGCGGAGGTGGGTCTGGAACTCCCCGAGACGCCTCCCTGGGAGGCAAAGCCGGAGATGCCCGACATGCCGGGCCATGCCGCGGCCACCCCTCCGGACTGGGAGGCCATGCGCAAGGAGCGCGAGGCGATGCGCGAGCGCGTCAAGTCCATGACCCCCGAGGAGCGCAAGGCCATGCGGGAGGCCCACTGGCAGAAGATGCGCGAAAGGGCCGCCGAGCGTGGCGTCGAGATGCCGGAGACGCCCCCCTGGGATGAGGCGGAGAAGCGCTACCAGGCCGCGCAGGAGCAGTTTGACCGGTATCGCAAGATCATCGACGAGATGACGGAGGAGCAACTGGAGGCCGCCCGGGCCCTCTTCGGCCGCGGCGAGGCCCAGGCCCAGCCCATGCAGCCGATGACACCTCCCCAGATGCCCCAGATGCCCCCCGGGGGCTACGGCTATGGCCCGCAGGGCGGCTATCCTGGATATCAGCCCTACCAGGGTGGACCCGGTGCCATGGGCCGCGCACCCATGCCCTACTATGAGGGGGGAATGGAGCAGGCCCCACCCCCGCCCACCGGCGCCCTACCCTACTAGGCCCCGGCCCCGCAGCACCGCAAACCCCGCGCCTGCCCTCCGAATGACGGGGGCAGGCGCGCGGTCCATCGCACCAAGGGACCGAGCCGGCGATCAGCGCCGGGCAGGAACATCGAGCCACCGGTCCAGCAGCGCCTGAACCGGGCCCACGGCCGTTGTCTCCCGGGCGGAGAACGTCATGACCTGCACCGGCGACCCCGAGCCGTGCATTCCCCTGACCTCGCGCTCCACCGCCAGTTGAGCGGATCGGGCAGCCCCGCGCCCCAGCTTGTCCGCCTTGGTGAGCAGCAGGAGCGCCGGGAGATCACCCCGGGAGGCCCAAGCCAGCATGTGGCGGTCGTACTCGGCCAGCGGGTGGCGAATATCCATGACGATCACGAGGCCCACGATCGACCGGCGTCGTTCGAGGAAGTCGGCCATGTGAGTCTGCCAGTGGAGCTTGACGGCCTCGGAGACCCGGGCATAGCCATAGCCGGGCAGATCCACCAGCCGGCGCTCCTCGTCCAGGGAGAAGAAGATGAGCTGCTGGGTGCGGCCGGGCGTCTTGCTCGTGCGTGCAAGGGCCTTCTGGTGGCACAGGGCATTGATGGCACTGGACTTGCCGGCATTGGAGCGGCCGGCGAAGACCACCTCGCGTCCCTGGTCCTCGGGTGCCTGCTCGATCCGGGTGGCGGCGGTGAGGAATCGCGCGCCCTGATAGAAGGGGTTCATGGGGCGATGGTACAGCCCCCGGGCTCAGACGTGGAGGTGATCCCACAGCCGACCGGCCCAGGACCGCCTCTTGAATCGGGTCCTGACCCCCGCGTTCACGAAGTACTGACCATATTGCTGGTCGCTCTCCATGATGTGCTTGGTCAGCCAGATCTTGAGGAAGTGCATCAGCTCGAAGCCGATGGCCGTCTTGCCGGTGTCCACCTTGCGCTGGAGGTCGAGCATGCTGCGCACCAGTTCCTCGTGCTGGTCCTTGTGCTCCTCGTAACCCGGATAGCCGAGGATGCGCATCAGGCTCTCTTCCACGGCGAAGTGGATC
>JBAPYD010000596.1:0-3939 GCA_049284555.1 Chromatiaceae bacterium
GTCGAGACGGCCGTGAGCCGCCACGAGCCGAAGGCCCACCCCCCAGAGCAGCCCCGGTCAAGCCTGACCGGCGTCTACCTGGCGGCCCTGGCCGCCGCCCTGACCGGAGTCGGCGCCGCAGCCACGGTCTACTTTCTATTGAGCTGAAGGCGCGCCCGCCCGCCTGCACCGCTTGACGCCTTGTGCGGCAGCATCGACACTGCTTCCGCGGATCGCGGGAAAGTATCCAAGGAGCTTCCGGGGACCCCCGGGGCGAGCTGCCTGCGACCTGTGTTCGGAGTCTGGTCGCGCGGCCAGGCCGCACCCACAGCCAATTGGAGGTACCATCATGGCAGAGACCATGTCTGACATTCTCAACCCGGGGGCGCGGACCCAAGACCCGGAATTTCCCCAGGCCCCTGGCGAGTGGACCCGCGCCAGCGCGGAGGGCGCCGCCCAGGCCGATGGCGTCCAGCTGACGGACGATCATTGGGTCGCGATCCGGGCCCTGCAGGGCTACTTCGCCAGTCACGAGCGACCCAACGTGCGGGAGCTCCATGACGCCCTCGAAGAAGCCTTCCACGTGAAGGGCGGCCTCAAATATCTCTATGAGCTGTTCCCCGGGGGACCGGTAGCGCAAGGTTGCCGATTCGCGGGACTCCAGGCGCCCGCCGGCGCGAGCGACAAGTCCTTCGGGAGCGTGCAGTAGTCCGTACGGATTCCAAGGGGCCCGGGCGGCCCCCGGGGCACCTGACGGCCGGCCTTCGCCGGCCGTCACTGTTATTGGGGGCACCCAAGGCACGGCCAATTCGCGCCAGACGAACGTCAACACCCCCACGAGAAAGCAGAATGGATCGGTGAGATACAGCCTGCTCAACCATGCGACAATGGATCAATAAGGAATGCGATGTCGCTGAGTTACTGATCTTTTCGATGTAGACTGCCCTTGTCTTTTGCGCCCGACACGCTTATTCTTTCCGATCAATGGGGCGACATAGCCCCGACCGCGGGCGCGCTGGCAATGGAGCTCTCGAGGGGGCGTTGCGGGTGTGCTACGCGATCTGAGGGGGGGTCCAGCATGATGATTGACGACGTGGAAAGCACAATCCTCGGGGCGGAAGACGATGCGCCCCTGCGCCCGGATCGGCGCCATTTTCTCGGGGGGCTCGCGGCCCTGTCCGCAATTGTGCTGCTGGGCACCTCTGCCCCGCCGGCGGAGGCGAGGTCCGGCGATTCCCTGCAAACCCTCGTACTGCAGAAGTTGCTAGAACTTCGCCGCCAGGGTCAGATCGGGGACAGTGAACGCTACTCTTGGGGCGTCTACGATTTCACTACCAAGAAGACGCTGGTCTCGATCAATGAGGACGCCCAGAGGCAGGCGGCCAGCATGATCAAGCCCTTCGTCGCCCAGGCGTACTTCTTTCAGGTGAAGCGGTCCCGCGGGCGGGTGCGCTACACGAGCGAGGTTCGCCGCACGATGGAGCGGATGATTGGCAGGAGCAGCAACACGGCCACCAATACGCTCATGGAGATGGTCAGCCGGAATCAGAATGGGCGTGGACCCAAGGATGTTGAGGCGGTGCTCAAGGCCAATGCGCCCGAGATCTTTCGGCAGACCCGCATCGTCGAGACCATCCCGGCCGGTGGTAAGACCTATCGCAATCTCGCATCGGCGGCGGACTACAATCGGTTCCTCACGGCGCTCTGGAACGATCGCCTCCCCTACAGCGACGAACTGCGCTCGCTGATGGCCCTGCCAAAGCGGGATCGGATTGCCGTGGGGGTCGACTCCATCCCTGACTCGGTCCGCGTCTACGACAAGACAGGCTCCACCGCGCGACTGTGCGGAGACATGGGAATCGTCGAGGCGTGGGGGCGCAACGGACGGCGCTATCCCTACACCTTCATCGGTATCATCGAGCGACCCACCAGCGCCAAGAACTACGGCACCTGGATCACGAGACGCAGCAACGCCATCCGCGCGGTCTCCGGTGTGGTCTACGAGGAGATGAAAAGGCGGTATCGACTGGTCTGACCGCGTGCGTCGCGGTCCACCCGGGCCGCAAAGGCGGCGCGGCACCAGTCGTCGTTGTCGGCCCGGCGCCGCGCGAGTCCCAAACCGCTCACCCGTGACTGGCCACGCCCGCCCACGATGCGCGCAGCGCGGATCTCACGCGAGCATTCGGCCAGCTCCAGAACCTGAATGGCGTTCGCTCAGCTCGCGTCGCGAGACGCGCGCGTCCTCGGATACTCCTTTCTCAGAGCTTTGAGCACAAGAAGCTGGCGGGCCCGGCTTCGCTGCGCAGTCCCTGCACGGTTCGCCGGTGCAGGGCCCGCCATCGCGGCCACCCCGTGGGCGGCCGCGCATGCGCCCTCGGCCCGCACGGAAAGCCCGATAACTGCGCACATTCCCTCGAATCGGTCTCGGAGCGGCCACGTTCTTCCGGGGCAGCTACGGACCCGATAACAGTCCGAGTCCCGCCCGCGGTCCCCGTCTCCCGCCGAGAACACACTGGGCAGACGCGAACGCTCCGGCCCTGAAGGCTCGTCCCGGAGCCGCGGCAAGAACCCCGGCACCTGAACGCGTCTGGGCACCCGCCGCACCTCGTCGCGGCGGTATACATAGATCTTTATCTATACACAAAATAGTAACAACGAATTTCTACAAATACCATTAAGAGCTTATGCTTAATTACAATGGCCAACCGGTCAATTCAACCCATCCTCGGCGACGGCACCCCAGAGCTCGGGCGTCTCGCCAGAACACAGGGGCTCAAAGGTCCACCGAGCCCCGGCTGACCTTCACGGCTTCGGCAGACGAAGCAGACCCCGACCAGAGCGTACCGACCAGACAACAGGAGCTGAGCATGAGCGTAAAGACCTACGACGCTGGCGTGAAAGAGTATCGCCAGATGTACTGGACCCCCGACTATGTCCCTCTGGACACGGACCTGCTGGCCTGCTTCAAGTGCACCGGTCAGCCCGGCGTGCCCCGCGAGGAGGTCGCCGCCGCGGTAGCGGCCGAATCCTCGACCGGTACCTGGTCCACGGTGTGGTCCGAGCTCCTGACCGATATGGAGTTCTACAAGGGCCGTGCCTACCGGATCGAGGACGTGCCCGGTGACAAGGAGTCCTTCTACGCCTTCATCGCCTACCCGATCGACCTCTTCGAGGAGGGCTCGGTGGTGAACGTGCTCACCTCCCTGGTCGGCAACGTCTTCGGCTTCAAGGCCCTGCGTCACCTGCGTCTGGAAGATCTCCGGTTCCCGATTGCCTACATCAAGACCTGCAATGGCCCGCCGGCCGGCATCCAGCTCGAGCGCGACCGGCTGAGCAAGTATGGCCGCCCGATGCTCGGCGCCACGATCAAGCCGAAGCTGGGTCTGTCTGCCAAGAACTACGGCCGCGCCGTCTACGAGTGTCTGCGGGGCGGTCTGGACATGACCAAGGACGACGAGAACGTCAACTCCCAGCCCTTCATGCGCTGGCGCGACCGCTTCGAGTTCGTCGGCGAGGCGATCCAGAAGGCCCAGCAGGAGACCGGCGAGCGCAAGGGCCACTACCTCAACGTCACCGCCCCGGACCCGGAGCAGATGTACGAGCGCGCCGAGTTCGCCAAGGAGGTCGGCTCGCCGATCATCATGCACGACTTCCTCACCGGTGGCTTCACCGCCAACACGGGTCTTGCCAACTGGTGTCGCAAGAACAGCATGTTGCTGCACATTCATCGCGCCATGCACGCGGTAATCGACCGTCATCCGAAGCACGGAATTCACTTCCGCGTACTGGCCAAGTGTCTGCGCCTGTCCGGTGGTGACCACCTGCACACCGGCACCGTGGTGGGCAAGCTGGAAGGCGACCGCAATTCGACCCTCGGCTTCGTCGACCAGCTGCGTGAGTCGTTCGTGCCGGAAGACCGCTCGCGTGGTGTGTTCTTCGACCAGGACTGGGGCTCTATGC
>JBAPYD010000597.1:0-2619 GCA_049284555.1 Chromatiaceae bacterium
GCTCGTTGCCCCCGCGGTCGGGGGACCGCAATGCGTCCAGACCTGCCGCTGAGGTCCGGGGACGGAGCGGCAGGTTCGAGGATATTGCGGGCATCGGCAGCCGAGGGTGGGACGTCTCTTCCTGGCCGGCGGTCTTCACTCTCTTCACTCCAGTCAACCTCGCGAGAGCAGTTTCTTTCCGTCTGGCCTCAGCTCCCCCTTGGGCGAGACATGCCGATAGAGGGTCTGCCGGGTAATGCCGAACTCCTCGCAGAGCCGCCCGACCTGCGTCTCCCGCTGCCTCGTCGCCGCCATCGCGAGCCGCAGCTTCGCCGCTGTCACCTTGAAGGGCCGCCCACCCTTGCGTCCGCGCGCCCGTGCCGAGGCGAGCCCCGCCACCGTCCGCTCGGAGATCAGCTCGCGTGAGAACTCCGCCAGCGCCGCGAAGATCCCGAAGACCAGCTTGCCGGCTGGGGTGGTCGTATCGATGGCCGCCCCCTGTCGGTTGAGAACCTTGAGCCCGACCCCTGGGCCGTGAGGTCGTGCACCGTATTGACCAGGTGCCGAAGATCCCGACCCAGGCGGTCAGGCTTCCAGAGAACCAGGGTGTCGCCCTCGCGCAGGCCCTTCAGGCAGGCTGCCAACCCCGGTCGGTCTTCACGCCGTCCCGAGGCCCGGTCCTCATAGACGTGTCCCGCGGCGACCCCGGCGGCGAGCAGGGCGTCCTTCTGAGGGTCCAGGACCTGGGACCCGTCGACCTTGGATACGCGCGTGTAACCGAGCAGCATGCGTTTCCCCTGTCACGCAAACGTTCTTTTTTGGGCGCCCATCCAGCGCCGGCTATCGGGGACCCCTCGGCGATGAAGACCCCGAGCCACCCCTGGAGCTTCCGCCAACGCCTGCGCACCCCCGCGGCTTCGGCTGGCGCGACTCCAAGCTGGCCATTGAGCGGCTTAAGGAGGCCCTGGGCGAGACGGTCGCCCGCTACGAGCCAGAAACTTCCGCCGAGGGGGCGATCCTCCTGATGGAGCGCTTGTGGCCCGTGCTTCAGGCGGTCGACAGCTCCTCCGGCGCCCTGGGCAACGCGACCAACAAGACAGTACACGCGCTGATCGAGATCCTGCTGGCCGCGCCGGTGGACTTGGCAGTCCTGGAGCGGCGGCTCGAACGGCTTTGGACGGCCATCGAGGAAGACGGCGTGGACTTTCTCTCCGAGGTCGGCGACGGCTGGGGCCAGCTGTGCCGCACCGCCGAGCGCGCATCCAGGGGCGCCGAAAACTTCCTGCCGGCCGTGCGCCTGAGCTGGAGCCCGGAGCACCGGGCCTACTTGCGTGGGACCACGGCGTGTCTCTCCTGCCTGCTCGCCGCGGCGCGCCACCAAGAGCTCGTCGACCTGATCGCGACCGTCCCCTACATCTGGTGGCACTGCCAGCGCTACGGCATGCGGGCGCTCGCCGCCCAGGTTCACACCGACGAGGCGATCTGCTACGCCGAGCAGTCGCTCGGCCTCAACGACAGCCCCGCAGCCATCGCCCGGGCCTGCGAGCAGGTCCTGCTTGCGACCGGGCGGCGGGAGGAGGCCCGTGCGGACTGCGCCATCGAGGCCAACCAGGCGACGACCCACCTCGCCACCTTTCGCGCGATCCAGAAGACGTATCCCGAGAAGGACCCTCGCGTGCTCCTGGATGACCTGATCGCCTCCACCCCGGAGAATGCGGGCCGCTGGTTCGCCACCGCCAAGACCCTCGGATTCCTCGAGCTGGCCGCGGAGCTCGCCCAGGACTCCCCCGTGGACATCGGCACCCTGCTGCGCGCGGCCCGGGATCGCCTCGACTCGCAGCCGGCCTTCGCCCTGGACTGCGCCACTGCCGCCCTGCACTGGATGGCCGAGGGCCGGTTCTACGAGATTAAGGCTGGGGATGTCTGGCGGGCCCAGAGCCACGCCCTGCTCGCCGCCGAGGCGGTAGGACGCCTGGAGCCTACTTGGGCGCTGATCGAGGGTCTGATCGCAAGCGACGCGACGCACCCCTTCTTCCGCCAGCACCTGAGCTGGCCTTTTGGTTTGGCGGTCGGCCGCTGAGAGGGAGCGGGTGGTCACGCCGACCTGAAGGCTGGGAACCCAGTTGAGCCGGGCCTTGCCATCGTGAAACCGAGGACTCGCGAGCAAGGTGACGACGAAGATGCCGATTGCGTGTAGACGATGCAGGCCACTCGCCCGAGTAGCCTCGCCGGACGAGGACGCATGGACGTTTGCATCCGCTTCTCGGAGCCGACCGACTCCTGCGCGTCGTGGGATCCCAACGAGTTGCTGTCCCGGGTCGACCACAGGTGCTCGACCGCGTGGTCTGGCGGCCTGCCGCCCTCGAACCCGTTCGACGCACCCATCACGCGCGACGGTTGCCACAGGGCGCAGGGCCGCGAGGTACTGCGGCGCCATACGACCCCCGGGCGCACAGAATCCGTCTCGATCTCGAAAACGGGCCGGGTGGCTTACGCGGCGCCGCTGAGGCCGCAGGAAACTCAGGGGGGACGCCCCTTTGAGTACAAAGGGACAGCCGAGAACCAGGCTCCTCGAAACGAACATTCAGCGCCTCTTTTTCAATTTGCCGGGTGACCGCGGGCGATTACTCACCCGCGGTT
>JBAPYD010000598.1:0-1685 GCA_049284555.1 Chromatiaceae bacterium
ACCCCGGTCGGCGGCGTGCGGCCCAACGTCCGCAACGTGCTGCCCATCGGCCCCGGCGAGCGCTATGACGTGATCGCGGACTTCACCGCTGTCCCGCCGGGCAGCCGGGTCGTGGTGACCAACACCGCCAAGTCCCCCTACCCCGACGCGGCCCGCCCCGCCAACAAGCTGCTCGACCGTGTCATGGCCTTCGATGTCGTGACGACGTTCGATGGGACCATCCCGAACGCCAAGGTGGCCCTCGGCACGGACCTGCGCAGCTCCGATCTGCCTCCCGCGACCATCCCGGATGGCACGCCCGTGCGGAAGATCCTGCTCTTCGAGGGCGTCGATAAGTTCGGGCGCCTGATGACCATGATGGGGACGGTCGACGACACGTTGCCGCCTGCCCTGCAGGGAACCCTGGTCTACAAGGACCCCATCACGGAGCAGCCGGTCGCGGGCACCACCGAGATCTGGGAGTTCTACAACACCACGGTGGACGCCCACCCGGTCCACATGCACCTGGTGGATTTCCGCGTCCTCGACCGCCAGACCTTCACGGGCGTGCTGACGCCAAAGAACAACACCGACGGGTCGCTCGGCGCGGTGCTCGACCCGGCGAGCATCGTGAAGACCGGCGTGCCGCTACAGCCGAACGCCTGGGAGGCCGGCAAGAAGGACACGGTCAAGTCCTTCCCGGGTGAGGTGACCCGGGTGCTGGTGAGCTTCAACCGGGAGGGCGAGTACGTCTATCACTGCCACATCCTCTCTCACGAGGACCACGAGATGATGCGGCCGTATGCGGTCCAGTAGGTGTGAGCCAGCCCCCTGCTCCGGCATTGGCCGGGGCAGGACCAAGCGACGGGAGGCCCAGGCCTCCCGTTTTTTGTTGCACGTCGATGTAGGTCGGGCTTCAGCCCGACAGCGTCGGCTGGCTGTGCGCGAGGCCGTCGTCGGCCTGAAGGCCGACCCACGGGAGGCGCAGAGGACGGTCGGCTCGTGCGTGCCGTCCCGAGATGGGGAGGTCGGGCTTCAGCCCGACACCGCCCTTGGAGCAAAGCGCAAGCCTTTCGCCGGTCCGAAGGTCGAACGGGGCCGGGTCCGGCGGTCAGGGGACGATCCAGTCCTCCACCCGTTCCAGGCGGCTCGGGTCGTCGGGGTCGAAGCGGGCGATATAGGCGCCCTTGGAGGTGAAGCGCTGCCCCGGTCCGATGCTGAAGCGCGGGAAGGCCTGGGGTGCGGGGGCGTTGCCCATGGAGGTGGGGTAGTTCTCGGTCCGCTCCACCAGATAGTCGCGCAGGAAGCGGCCGCGCAGGCGCACCATCCCCTCCGCGAGGAGGTTGCAGGCCGCAAGGGTGTTGCCCTGCAGACGCTCATCGGTCCGGGTGAGACCGTGCTGGTCGAGCCAGGTGCCCAGGTTGTAGGCCTTGCGCAGCCCCCAGCGGTAGGGCGGGTCGTAGGGATAGACCAGCAGCGCGGTGCGCTTCCAGGCGTCGCGGAGCGGCGCCTGGTCCTGGCCGCCCAGCACACCTGAGATCAGAACCACCCCCGGCGCCGGGGCGGGCGCCCGGGAGAGCGCGGCCAGATCGGCCTCCCTCAGCCAGAGCACCAGCGCGTCCTCCGGGCCCAGGTCCGCGAGCAGCGACTGGACGCCGGCCGGGTCAGTCGTCTCGAGCGGCCGGTCCTCGACGGTCATGGGGGAA
>JBAPYD010000599.1:0-1980 GCA_049284555.1 Chromatiaceae bacterium
ACAGCTCTCGGTGGAGGTGGTCACCATCATCCTGCTGCTCCTGGCACTCTACTTCATGCCCCAACGGAGCCCCGCCGAGTCCGGATTGTGGCGTCGGCTGCGGGACCTCGGGGTGGCGGCCCTGGCCGGTGTCGGCGCGGCAGCCCTGACCTGGGCCGTCCTGTCGCGTCCTCTCGACCCCATCTCTGGCTATTTTCTGGCCAACAGTGTCCCGGGCGGCGGTGGAGCGAACGTGGTCAACGTCATCCTGGTGGACTTCCGGGGCTACGACACCCTGGGAGAGATCACGGTCCTCGCCCTGGCCGGACTCGGCATTTACGGGATGTTGAAGGATCTGAGCCTGCGGGCCCCGACCCTGGATGCGGTGGGACGAGTTTGGGACTGGGACACCCATCCCACGATCATGGCTGCCCTGTCGCGGCTTCTCCTACCCCTGACGCTCCTGGTTTCGACCTTTATCTTCCTGCGGGGCCATAACCAGCCGGGTGGCGGCTTCATCGCCGGACTCATCACCGCGGTCGCGCTGATCCAGCAGTACCTGAGCAACGGGGTGACCTGGACCCAGGGCCGGCTCTCGAGCAACATGCACCCGTTGATCGGTGCCGGCCTGCTCATCGCCACCCTGACGGGTGTCGCCAGCCTGACCTTCGGCTACCCCTTCCTCACCTCGGCCTTCACCCATGTACACTGGCCTGTCGTCGGGGACTTCGAGCTGGCCTCCGCCCTCGCCTTCGACCTTGGCGTCTATCTGGTCGTGGTCGGCGCCACCCTGCTGATCCTGGTGCACCTGGGCCGGATACACGGCGCCAGCCACGAGAATCCCTCAACCTGATCGGACCCCTGCCGGATGGAGACCTTACTGAGCCTGATCATCGGCGTGCTCGTCGGGTGCGGCGTCTACTTGGTGCTGCGCGGGCGCACCTTTACGGTGGTGCTGGGGCTCAGTCTCCTCTCCTACGCGGTCAACCTCTTCCTATTCTCCACGGGGCGCCTGGTCATCGGCGCCCCCCCGGTCATCGCCGAGGGGGTATCGCAATACGCGGATCCGCTCCCGCAGGCCCTGGTGCTCACGGCCATCGTCATCAGCTTCGCGATGACCGCCTTCGTCATCATGCTGGCGCTTAAGGCCCACGCCGAGCTGGGGAATGATCACGTGGACGGTCGGCCCGGACCCGGGGACGGGACTTGAGCCACCTGGTCCTGCTCCCGGTCCTGGTTCCCCTGCTCGGGGGCACCCTGCTGTTGCTGCTGCGGGACGCCCTGCCCTTGTCGGTCCGCCGCTCAATCAACCTGGGGACGGTCGCGGTGCAGGTGGGGCTCGCCCTCCTGCTGCTGGAGGCCGTCGGGGGCGGGGACATCCTCGTCTATGCCCTCGGCAACTGGCCCGCACCCTATGGCATCGTGCTGGTCGCCGATCGGCTCACCGCCTGGATGCTGCTCCTCACCGCCCTGCTCGCCTTCTTTGCCCTGTCCTCGGGAATCCAGGGGACCGACAGAGGCGGCCGGCACTTCCATTCCCTCTTCCAGTTGCAGCTCTTCGGGCTCAACGGGGCCTTCCTGACCGGCGACATCTTCAACCTGTTCGTCTTCTTCGAGGTCCTGCTGTTAGCCTCCTATGGGCTCCTGCTCTACGGCGGAGGGACAGAGCGCACCCGCGCGGGACTCCACTTCGTGGCGCTGAATCTCGTGGGCTCGACCCTCTTCCTGTTCGCTGCGGGCACCCTCTATGGGGCGCTGGGGACCCTCAACATGGCGGACCTGGCGATGCGGGTCGCGGAAACCCCGCAGGAGAATCTCGGCCTGGTGCGAGCAGGGGGACTCCTGCTCTTCGGCGTCTTCGCCCTCAAGGCCGCCCTGCTCCCGATGCACCTCTGGCTGCCCGCCGCCTATTCCGCCACCTCGGCACCGGTAGCGGCCCTCTTTGCCATCATGACCAAGGTGGGGGCTTACTGCCTGCTGCGGCTTGGGACCCTGGTCTTC
>JBAPYD010000600.1:0-1697 GCA_049284555.1 Chromatiaceae bacterium
CCCTGGAGCTGGGTCGCTGGTTCATCAACCACGCCCACAACGACTACCTGGAATGGCCGTTCGAGGGGGGACTGCTGGCCGCGGTCCTCATGACCTACCTCGCCGCGCTCTATATCCTGCGCTGGGGCAAGGTTTGGACCTGGGAGGCGTGGTCACGCTTTCGGTTTATGCAGGCGGGGGCGGGCATCGGCATCCTGTTGCTGTTGCTGCACTCCCTGGTGGACTACAACCTCCACGTCCCCGCCAACGTGGTCTATTTCGCCTTCCTCGTCGGCGTCTTCTTTGCCCAACCGGCGGCCGAAGCCGGGCCGATGCGGCGGCATAGGGACCGCACGGCCGCAAGGGAGAAACCGGATCCGGAGAGCCCGGCACCGCAGACCTCTCGCGGTCGACGACACGTTCCTCCACCGCCGGATCAGATCAAGAATCCGTTCCTGGACGGTGACTGACGCTGCCGTGGGCACGCCGTTTTCGCGCACCGCGGCCGCACTGACCGCCAAGCCTCGCGAACCGACCCCTTGACCCGCTCCGAGTTCGGCAGACTCCTGGCCTTCGTGACCCCCAACAAGGCCGTCTTGGCCCTGGCGGTGCTGCTGCTCTTGGGAGAGAGCGCGATTGCACTCGCCAACCCCTGGATCGCCGGGCGCTTCACCGGCGTGATACTCGGGCCGGCAGCGGCGGAGCAGCAGGCCGTCACGGGGCTGCTCGGCCTCTGGGTGCTGCTCCTTGCGCTCCAGAGTGGACTCGGCTTCGGCAACCGCTATCTGCTGGGCAGCACCGGCGAGACCATGCTGGCAGGTCTGCGCACCCGCCTCTACGACCACCTGCAGTCCCTGCCGCTGGCCTATTTCCACGAGCGGCGCCGCGGCGAGGTGCTCGCGCTCCTGGGAAACGACGCGGCCCAGATCAGCAACTTCGTGACCGGTACCCTGGTGGGCCTGCTGCCCCTCGTGCTCACCTTCGTCGGGGCCTTCGTCATGCTCTTTCGGATCAGCCCCTCCATCGCCGCCCTTGCAGGGGCGCTGGTGCCCTTGTTCTTCCTGGTCATGAAGCTGATCGGACGGCGCATCCGGCCCCTCTCCACCGAGTGGGTGCGCACCCATGCGGAGATGTTTGCGACCCTGGAGGAGAACCTGGGCATGCTGCCCGCCATCAAGTCCTTCACTCGCGAGGCCCGGGAGTCGGACCGGTTCCAGCGCAGCAACCGTCGGCTCCTGGTGGTCGCGAGGCGCCAACTCCTGGTCGAGTCACTCCTCACGCCAACAGTTCATCTGCTGGCGGGCCTGGGGCTCCTGCTACTCCTCTATCTCGGAACCCGGCAGGTCCAGGGCGGGGTCCTCGAAGCATCGGACCTGGTCAGCCTCCTGCTCTACGGCATGCTGCTCACCCGCCCCATGAGCGGTCTCGCCGGGGTCTACGGCAGCGTACAGACCGCCCGTGGGGCCGCGGAGCGCCTGATGGAGGCCTTCGCCGTACGACCCGAGCCCGACGATGCCGGCGCCCCCCCGCTCGGCACCGTCTCCGGCCGGGTGTGCTGGGAAGGGGTCCATTTCGGCTATCCGGGACGTGCACCCGTCCTCGCTGGGGTCGATCTGGAGATCCAGGCGGGTGAGACCATCGCCCTCACCGGCGAGAACGGCTCCGGCAAGAGCACCCTCATCCACCTGCTGATGCGCTTCGCGGACCCGGACCGGGGG
>JBAPYD010000601.1:0-6925 GCA_049284555.1 Chromatiaceae bacterium
CCGATAGCCTCACGGGCCTCGCCAACCGGATGAGCCTTCTGGAGCAATTGAGCCGGACGCTGGTGAGCGCGCGCCGGGAGAAGCGGCTGGTCGGTTTGCTCTACCTGGATCTCGACCATTTCAAGGACGTGAACGACTCCCTTGGGCACAGTGCAGGAGACCAACTGTTGCAGTTCGTGGCCGAGCAGCTGCGGGGTGCCGTTCGGCAAACCGACCTGGTGGCACGCCTCGGAGGGGACGAGTTCACCATCCTCGTACCAGACCTCAAGCGTGACCAGGCCGCGGGCCAGATCGCCGCCAACATCTTGCGGCGGTTGGCCGAGAATCCCTTTCGCCACGAAGACCGAGAAATTCGGGTAGGGGCGAGCATCGGAATTGCCCTGTTTCCGAGGGACGCCATCGACTCCGAGGGTCTGCTCGCCTGCGCCGATGCGGCGATGTACGAGGCGAAGCGGGGCGGACGCAGCGGTTTCCGCTTTCATACCGCCGCGATCTGGACCCGCTATCGCGAAGGCAACGCCCTGGAAGAGGATCTGCGCCGCGCACTGGAGCGCCAGGAGCTCGTCCTGCTCTACCAGCCACAAGTGGCTCTGGGAGGGTTCCAGATCGTCGGCTGCGAGGCCCTACTGCAATGGTGGCGGTCCGGACGGGAGCCGGTCGACGCTGGCCTCTTTTCGAGCCTCGCGCAGAAAACGGAGCTGATCGTCCCCTTTCAGCACTGGGCCCTGGGTCGGATCGCGGACCAAACCGCAGCATGGCGCACCAAATTGGATCGCCTGCGCGTCAGCGTGGACATCTCGACGGTCCAACTGCGGGCCAGCCATCTCGAGCGACTGCTGGAGCACCTCCAGGAGTACCAGGACGGCAGAGGGTGCGGTCTCGAGCTGGAGCTCGACGAGGGGGCTCTGATGGATTGTCTGGAACAGGCCTTGAGTGCCTGTAATCGAGTTCGCAGCCTCACCCTGCCAATCGCTCTAGACCACTTCGGCAGCGGACTGAGCTCCCTGACCCGCATCAGACGCCTCCCGCTCACACGCCTGAAGCTTGCCGGAAACCTGATACGAGACGTCGAGAGCGAGGCGGGCGCGGCGGCGGTGGTTTCCGCGATGGTTGCCCTTGGCCACGGACTAGGGCTCAAGGTTCTTGCCCAGGACGTCGAGACACCCGGACAGCTCGCATTCCTGCGGCAAATCGGCTGCGACGAGGCCCAGGGGTCGATCTTCAGTCCTCCGCTGACGGCCGAGAATTTTGCCGAGTTGCTGGAGCGAGTCTCCCACACGGAACCGCGCCCGGAAGGCTTAGACCTACGCCCGGGTCTATCCTCGCGAGACAGCCCGGGACTCGTCGGCGCCTTTTCCGGGGCCCTCAGTCGAGGGCGTGACCGCCTAAGGGAGCTCGCCGGCCGGCGACGCCCGACCTGAGTACACGCCAAATCGTCTCCGAAGCATTGCTCCGGTGGCGCAAAGGCGAACCATCACTCCCGAATCTGGTCGGAGAATCTGAGCCGTCGGCCGGGCGGCCCCGGCAGCACTGGTGACATATCGACCCTCGTTGCTACTCTCATGGCGACGGAGGCACAACGCCTTGCACAGCGACGGTGCGTACCGGCCGACAACGTCGCCTGACGATGTTTGACCCAGGGCGTTTTGAAACTGCGGTAAGCCGCAGCGAGTATTCGTCGCGCCGCTGGGGGGTGCCACCTCGAGGGCGCACCCGGCCGCACCGTACTGGTGCCGCCTTTGGCACGTTGACCCCCCGCCGTTCCTTTTTCGAGCATGCGTCACCATGTCCGGAGGACAAGGGGTAGGCCAAGGTTGCTAGGGTCATGGCCCAGTCCTTGCTGGGAAACCAGTCACCCGGTTCGCCCCCAGAGGTGTGACTGGAATCCCTGCGGGTAGCGCCGCAACCGCCAGCCTGCCTAGAGTTGCGGCGAACGATTGCAGCATTCGAGTGAGGTATCTGTATGTCGATCTTCGAGCGCTACCAGGCCCGCTACGAGGCTTCCCGCGAGGAGGTCTTGAGCCTGGACGAGTATCTGCAGCTCTGCAAAGAGGACCCCAGCGTCTATGCGGGGGCCGCTGAACGCCTGCTGATGGCCATCGGCGAGCCCCGAATGGTTGATACGAGGGACGACCCGCGGCTCAGCCGCATCTTCCAAAACAAGGTGATTCGCCGCTATCCGGCCTTCTCCGAGTTCTTCGGCATGGAAGAATCCATCGAGCACTTGGTCTCCTACCTGAAGCACGCGGCCCAAGGGCTGGAGGAGAAGAAGCAGATTCTCTATCTGCTGGGGCCGGTCGGTGGAGGCAAGTCGTCTCTGGCGGAAAAGCTCAAGGAACTGATGGAGGAGGTATCTTTTTACGCCATCCAAGGATCCCCCGTCTTCGAGTCTCCATTGGGACTGTTCTCGGCGGAGGAGGACGGGCCAATCCTGGAGGAGGACTACGGGATTCCCGTCCGCTACCTGCGCGGTGTCATGTCTCCTTGGGCCGTCAAACGCCTGCAGGAGTACAAGGGCGACATCACCCAGTTCAAGGTCGTCAAGCTCTACCCCTCCGTACTGGAGCAGATTGCGATCGCCAAAACCGAGCCTGGAGACGAGAACAACCAGGACATCTCCTCCCTCGTCGGCAAGGTCGACATCCGTCAGCTCGAGCGCTTCGCCCAGCATGACGCGGACGCGTACAGCTACTCCGGCGCCCTGTGTCGCGCCAATCAAGGGATCATGGAGTTCGTCGAGATGTTCAAGGCACCCATCAAGGTGCTACATCCGCTGCTTACCGCCACCCAGGAGGGCAACTACAACGGTACCGAAGGGCTTTCGGCCCTACCATTTCAGGGAATCATCCTGGCCCACAGCAACGAGTCGGAATGGCAATCTTTCCGCAACAACAAGAATAACGAGGCATTCCTGGACCGCGTTTTCATCGTCAAGGTTCCCTATTGCCTCCGGGTCAGCGAGGAGAAACAGATCTACGAGAAGCTGTTGCGCAACAGCTCCCTCTCCGCGGCCCCCTGCGCCCCCGGCACCCTCGAGATGATGGCCCAGTTTTCCGTGCTGACGCGCCTCAAGGAGCCCGAGAACTCCAGCATCTATTCCAAGATGCGGGTTTACGACGGTGAGAACCTCAAAGACACGGACCCCAAGGCCAAGTCGGTCCAAGAGTATCGGGATTATGCTGGAGTCGACGAGGGCATGACCGGGATCTCCACCCGTTTCGCCTTCAAGATCCTTTCCCAGGTTTTCAATTTCGACCACGGCGAGGTGGCTGCCAATCCCGTCCATCTGCTCTATGTTCTCGAGAAGCAGATCGCCAGGGAGCAGTTGCCCCCCGAGGTCCAGGAGCGCTACCTGAGCTATCTCAAGCAGTATCTGGCTCCACGTTACGCTGAATTCATTGGAAAGGAGCTTCAGACCGCATACCTTGAATCCTACGCGGAATACGGGCAGAACATTTTCGACCGTTACGTCACCTTTGCGGATTACTGGATTCAGGATCAAGAGTACCGTGATCCGGACACCGGCGAGATGATGAACCGGGCGGGCTTGAACGAGGAGCTGGAAAAGATCGAGAAGCCGGCCGGCATCTCCAACCCCAAGGACTTCCGCAACGAGATCGTGAATTTCGTGCTGCGTGCCCGCGCCAACAATGCCGGAGCCAATCCGCGCTGGACCAGCTACGAGAAGCTTCGGGTCGTCATCGAGAAGAAGATGTTCTCCAATACCGAGGAATTGCTCCCGGTGATTTCTTTCAATGCCAAGGCATCCGCGGACGACCGCAAGAAGCACGACCAGTTCGTAGAGCGGATGACGGCAAAGGGCTACACGGCCAAGCAGGTTCGACTGCTCTCCGAGTGGTACCTGCGAGTGCGGAAATCACAGTAAGGAGACCGAGAGCGGCGAGTCGCGGGGGCGAATCGGAGGCACCTTCCCGCCGACCCTTTAGACTCGCCGCTCGATGCTGGTCCCAGGCGGCTTCCCGGGCAGGGCAATCCCGCTGGGCCCATTGATAAGACAGGACTGCACAGCCACCTCCATGTCCCACTTCATCGACAGACGCCTGAACGGCAAGAACAAGAGCGCGGTCAACCGTCAGCGCTTTCTGAAGCGCTACAAGACCCAGCTCAAACGTGCCGTCGCGGATGCGGTCAACCAGCGCAGCATCACTGACGTGGATTCGGGTGAGAAGGTGGGCATTCCGTCGAGGGACATATCCGAGCCCGTCTTCCATCATGGTCCCGGCGGTACCCGCGACATGGTCCACCCGGGGAACAAGGAGTTCATGCCTGGAGATCGCATACGCCGTCCGGAGGGAGGCGAAGGCAATGGCGCCGGCCAGGGCAAGGCTGGACGAGGCGGCAAGGGGGAGGACGACTTTGTCTTCGAGCTCTCCCGCGAGGAATTCCTGGACCTGCTCTTCGACGACCTGGAGCTCCCCAACCTGGTCCGCAACCAGCTGATTGGCACCACGGAGTTCAAGACCGTTCGCGCCGGCTACCGCACCGACGGGGCCCCCTCCAACATCGATGTGGTGCGCTCCCTCAAAGGGGCCGTGGCCCGGCGCACCGCCCTGGGCGCCCCCTACCGGGCCCGGATTCGGGAGCTGGAGGCGGAGTTGGAGGCCTTATTGGCCTCCGGGACCCCGGAGGACGATTCCCGGGTGGTGGAACTTCGAGAGGAGATCGACCGCCAGAAGACCCGACTGGCGGCCCTGCCCTTCATCGATACCTTCGACCTACGCTACCAGAGCTTCACGCGCCTACCGGAGCCTACCAGCAAAGCCGTTATGGTCTGCATCATGGACGTCTCGGGCTCCATGGATCAGGTGCGAAAGAACCTGGCAAAGCGCTTTTTTATCCTCCTCTACCTATTTCTCAAGCGCAATTACGACCAAATCGAGGTGGTATTCATCCGCCATCACACGGTCGCCCAGGAGGTGGACGAGCAAGAGTTTTTTTATTCCCGGGAGACCGGCGGGACGGTCGTTTCCAGCGCCCTCAACCTCGCCGACGAGATCCTGCGTGAGCGCTATGACCCAACCACCTGGAACATCTATGCGGCTCAGGCATCCGATGGCGACAACTGGGACTCGGACTCCGCGGTGTGTCGCGACGTCCTCACCGAGCGCCTGCTGCCGTTGATGCGATACTTCGCCTACGTGGAGATCACCTCGCGTCAACACCAAAGCCTGTGGCATGCATACCAGGAGGTCGCGTCCACTCATCAGCACTTCGCCATGCGCGAGATCGCTGGAGCGGACGATATCTTCCCGGTGTTCAGGGAGCTGTTCAAGAGGCAGACCGCATGACCAAGCGCATCATATCGGACTCCTCCGAGTGGTCTTTTCCGCTGCTGGAGCGCTTCGACCGGGAGATCGCTCGCCTGGCCCACGGTGAGTTCGGCCTCGATACCTATGCCAATCAGATCGAGGTGATCAGCTCGGAACAGATGATCGACGCCTATTCGTCGGTCGGACTGCCGATCAGCTATCACCACTGGTCCTTCGGGAAGCTTTTCGTCAGTACCGAGCAGACGTACCGCCGCGGCCAAATGGGACTGGCCTATGAAATCGTGATCAACTCGGATCCCTGCATCGCTTATCTCATGGAAGAGAATACCCTCCCGATGCAGGCCCTGGTGATTGCCCACGCCTGCTACGGCCACAACAGCTTCTTCAAAGGCAACTATCTGTTTCGTACCTGGACCAGCGCGGACGCGATCATTGACTACCTGGTCTTCGCCCGGAAATTCATCGCCCACTGCGAGGAGCGTTATGGCGAATCCGAGGTGGAGTCTCTGCTCGATTCCTGTCACGCTCTAATGAACCATGGGGTGGATCGCTATAAGCGCCCAGCCCCTTTGAGCATCGCCGAGGAACAACGCCGCCAGCAGGAGCGGTCGGAGTACCTTCAGTCCCAGGTCAATGACATTTGGCGCACCATCCCCGGATACGACGGCGAGGAGCCTCAATGCGCGGAGTCTCGCTGGCCCACGGAGCCACAAGAAAACCTTCTCTACTTCATTGAGAAAAACGCCCCACTGCTGGAGCCGTGGCAGCGGGAGGTCGTGCGTATCGTGCGCAAGATCGGCCAGTATTTCTACCCTCAGCGCCAGACCCAGGTGATGAACGAGGGCTGGGCCACCTTCTGGCACTACACGCTGCTCAACCGGCTCTACGAGGAGGGCATGGTCTCGGATGGCTTCATGATGGAGTTCCTCCAGTCCCACACCGGGGTGGTATTCCAGCCGCCGTTCGACGCGCCCTACTACAGCGGAATCAATCCTTACGCGCTTGGCTTCGCCATGATGCGGGACATCCGTCGCATCTGCGAGGAACCCACCGCCGAAGACCGCGAGTGGTTTCCCGAGATCGCAGGCCAGGATTGGCGGCGGGTGCTCGATTTTGCCATGCGGAACTTCAAGGACGAGAGCTTCATCGCCCAGTTCCTATCGCCCCACCTGATGAGGGAATTTCATCTGTTCGCCATTCGCGACGACGACCGGGAGGACGCGATCGAGGTCACGGCGATCCACGAGGAGCAGGGGTATCGGAACCTGCGCCAGGCCTTGGCAGAGCAGTATAATCTGGGCACCCGGGAGCCCAACATCCAGGTCTTCAACGTGGACCGGCGGGGGGACCGCTCACTCACCCTGAGACACTTCAGGCACAACCGGCGCCCGCTGGGAGACTCGGTCGACGAGATACTACGTCACATCCGCCGGCTCTGGGGGTTCACGGTCCGACTCGAGGCATTGGACGAGCAGGGACGGGTGCAATTGTTGGGCGAGTGCTGATGACGGCGCGCGGCACGACTGTGACCGGGACCACTCGCCCCGGCGAGCGGGAGGGCTAGTCTGGCAGCTCGCAGTTCGGTCGTACCGCCGCAATGCGCCCTCTGTATAATTTTTCACGTCACACGGTAC
>JBAPYD010000602.1:0-4260 GCA_049284555.1 Chromatiaceae bacterium
CCCCCGGTCCGGGGCAAGGGTGCCGGGCGGCCCGCCGCCGGCCGGTTTGTGCCTCCCGTGCGGGACGACCTCCCCAAGCACGACCTCACCGGCGGCAACTACTGGATGCCGGAGGCCATGCAGTGGCTCGACGCCCGGGGCCGGCTGAAGTTCGGCGGCCTCACCGCGGACGAGATCAGCGCCATGAACGACGGTGCGGTACGGGCCCGTACGAACCTCGAGACTGCTGGCTCCCTGAGCGTCACCGGCAACACCCTCAAGGTGGTGAACCTGACCGGCCACAAGCTCATCTCGGGCTATCCCGAGGGCCGTCGCATGTGGCTCAACATCCAGTGGCTCGATGCCCAGGGCAGCCTGCTGCGTGAGGACGGGGCTTACGGCGACCTGCGGCTGGAGATGGACCTGGACGGCGACGGCAACAACGACACCGTGCGCACCCTGCTCGATCGGCACGATCCCAACACCCGCATCTACGAGGTTCACGGGGCCATCACCCAGGAGTGGGCGTCCACGCTCATGGCGGTGAATCCTGGCCTCTACACGGGTCTGACGGTGGCCTTCGACCGGGTGACGGGCGAGCCGACCGCCACCGTGGACAGCATCGCCGGCGAGCCCGCGGGGTCCTACGCGGAGAGCATGCACTTCGTCCTGAACAACTATGTCTCGAGCGACACCCGCATCCCGCCCTACGGCTACAGCTACGACGAGGCCAAGAAGCGCAATGCCCTTCCCGTGCCCGATAACCAGTATGGCAACCCGGGTCCGGGCGGTGAGTACGACTACTGGGACGAGCTCACGCTCAACCCACCCGCGGGCGCGGTCAGCGCGACCATCCGACTGATGTACCAGCCAACCAGTTGGGAGTACGTGCAGTTCCTCTATCTGGCGAACCAGACCGACAACCCCCAGCTCGCGAGCACCGGCAGGGACTACCTCGACGCCTGGCTGAACACCGGCATGGCCGAGCCCCACGTGATGGCGACGGCCACGTGGCAGGGAACGGGGCCCGTCGCCCCGCCGCCCGGCCCGGTCGCCAACCAGGCCCCCACGGCGAGCTTCACCGCCAGCTGCATCGATCTCGCCTGCGCCTTCGACGCGAGCGCATCCAGCGACCCCGACGGCACCCTCGTCGGGTATGCATGGGACTTCGGGGACGGGAGCACGGGGCAGGGCGCCCAGGTCAGCCACACCTATGGGGCGGCCGGTACCTATAGCGTGACCCTGACCGTCACCGACGACGGGGGAGCCACCGGGACCCTGACCACGAAAGTGACGGTCACCGCCCCGGCCGTCGCGCCGGCGCCGGCACCCGCGCCTGGTCCTGGACCTGGGGGGCGGCGTCGCTAAAAGCCGCTCCGCGGGCGGGCATCTCACAGAACCAAGCGAGCTCCAGCAGGCCATGGATGGCCTGCTTTTTTTTGCCCTCAACTGGATGAAAGGCAACCCGAGGACTTCCCGGGCGCGCCTGCGTTACGAGCGATTTCAATCTGTTACGGCAAGGATCCGGATTTCACTGCCAGATTGGACAAACCCCCTAGTAGGTCGGGCTTCAGCCCGACCGCGCCGTTTCAGGCAGCCACAGAGGTCACCGTCGGGCTGAAGCCCGACCCACACGCAACCGACATGGAAATGATTGGCTCGCCGCCTCGCCCGACCAACCTCAGGGCCTCCGTCCCCCAACGAGGCTGCACGGAGACCTGCCGGGTCAGTTGAGTCCGAGCGCCCGGAGCTTGCGGTAGATGGTCCGCTCGCTGACCCCCAGCTCCTGGGCGGCCGCCCGCCGATTGCCCTCGTTGCGCCGCAGCACCGCAGCCAGATTGTCCGGATCCCAGACGTGACGCAGGGAGAGTCCGCCGTTTGCCGGCTCTGTCGAGGGGGCTTCGGGCACCTCGGGCATGGGTGACGGGTCGTCCACGGGGTCCGGGTTCGTCAAGGGGAGCGCTCCGGCAACCTGAGTCACCCCGATGTGTCCGTTGGGTGCGCTGACGGCCGCCTGCCAGAGGATGTTGCGAAGCTCCCGGATGTTCCCGGGAAAGTCGTGATCCTGCAGGAGCCGCAGGGCCGGCTCGTCGATGCTGAAGTGCTTTCCTGCCGATCGTCCGATGCGTTCGAGCAGCTCGGAGGCCAGCAAGGGGATGTCATCGCGGCGCTGGGAGAGACTCGGCAGCTGCACGTTGACACAGGCGATTCGGTAATACAGGTCACTGCGGAACAGGGGCGATCCGAGGAGCTGACGATTGGTGGCGCAGATGATCCGGACGTCCGCCTCACGGTTCCGGATGCCGCCGAGGCGCCGGAAGGTCCCGGTCTCCAGGACGCGCAGCAGCTTGGCCTGGAGGGGAGGCGGCATCTCGCCGATCTCGTCGAGAAACACGGTGCCGCCGTGCGCCAGCTCGAACAGCCCTCGCTTCTCCCGGACGCTGCCGGTGAAGGCGCCGCGCTCGTGCCCGAAGACCTCGCTCTCGAAGAGCTCCCCGGTCAGCACGCTGCAGTCGATGGTCTGGAATGGTCCCCGATGGCGTCCCGAGTGTCGGTGGACGAACTCGGCGGCGAGCTCCTTCCCCGTCCCCGTGTCACCTTGGATCAGAACCGGGGCGTCCGAGTTGGCCGCCCAGAGGAGCCGGTCCAGCGTCTCCCGAAAGGCGGTGGACTGACCGACCATGCGAACGCCCGCGCAGCCACCGTCCTCCCGGTCTGGTTGATCCGGCATGGCCTCCCGTTTCATCAGGACCCCGACCGCGGTGCGTCCGTCATTGGCTTTCAGGGGGTAGGCGTGGGATCTGACCAGGTGCTCGCGGCCGTCCGAGTCGAGGTACGTCAAGGTCGAGGTGCGCGGGACCTGGCGGGTGAAGGTCTCGGCGAAGGGGCAGGAGTGGCCGTTGGATCCGCAGGGTCGGGGGCCGTGGTGCTCGGCCATCAGGAGGTGGCAGGGGGTGCCTACCGCTCGGCGTCCATCGGCACTAAAGGCCCTCTGGAATGCCTCGTTGGCGACGATCACCTTGTGGTCATCGCCGATGATGATGAACGGCTGGTCGTAGATATCGACCAGCGCCTGCAGCTCGACCGGCACCTGGAACATCTCGGGCCCCATAGCTCCCCCCTTCCTGACTTTAATTTTCTCAATGTGTGGGTCAGATCACAACATACGTCATGTTTGTCATGACTGCACTGCCAAAATGACAGGAGGCATGTGTCATTTGACAGGTGGAATCGGGCGGCAGGTCAACCGTGACAGGCGGCCAGGCGAGACAATTTTGTCATAACCCGTGGACTTTGCGGGCGATTTTGAGTCGCGGAAAAGTGTTGGCAGGATCCTTGCGTTCTGTTGGGGGATTGGCTGGGTAACGTGGGGCGACGCGTCGGCCCGATCGGCCTGGCCCTCGGCGGGAAGCCGCGCGGCGCCTCAGTGCCAGGCGGGATTGCGCCAATAACAGACATCCGAAACACGCAGTTGGAGGGTAAACATGATCGAGTTTAGGTCGAAGAACGGTCCGCGGCGTCGGGGGGTCAGACAGACGGTATTTCTGCTGGCCCCCCTGGCGTTGGCCATTTCCTCTCAGGCGGTGGGCCAGGCCGTGCCGGGCGGCAGCCTGGACCCGCTGCTTATCCCGAAGTATGCGACGCCGCTGGTCATCCCGCCGGTGCTGTTCGATGACAACGGCGCCCCCATGACCGCGAGCATCTCGTTGGAGCAGTTCACCCAGCAGGTGTTGCCGACCAGCGGCTGCGCCGCGGCCTCGGCGGCTCAGGTGGCCGCCGGTGGGCCGGCGATTGCCTGCAACCTCGACGCCTTCCCTGCCACCACGCTCTGGGGTTACGGTGACCCCTTGCGGCCCGGTCCTGTGGCAGGCGGCGGCTCCTTCAACAACCCGGCCCTTACGGTCGAGGTGACTCGAAACATCCAGACGGATGTGACGTGGATTAACCAACCCGGGAAATCCCCCGGCTCTGCCGGGGTGACAGTAGAAGTTTGACATTTCAGGGAGTCCATCGAGGAAACTCCGTGCCGTGAGCCGCCAAGCACACGACTGTGGAGAACCCCGATGGACGAGTCTGAGAGCTTAAGCCACTCCAAGTGGGAGTGTAAGTACCACGTAGTGTTTATCCCGAAGTGCCGCCGCCGGACCCTGTACGAGCAGTTGCGTCGACATCTCGGGGAGGTGTTCCGCAAGTTGGCGGAGCACAAGGAGAGCCAGATACTGGAAGGGCACCTGATGCCGGATCATGTGCATATGCTGATCGCGATCCCGCCGAAGTTTG
>JBAPYD010000603.1:0-1844 GCA_049284555.1 Chromatiaceae bacterium
GTAGCCCCCGTGCAGGGTCACTACGTAGGGGATGCCCCGCAGGCGCGCGGCGGTGCGCACGATGCCGCCCACCCGCTTGCCCGTGTGGGCGTGCAGCACATCCACACCCGGCTCGCGCACCAGCCCCAGCAGCAGGGAGAGGGACAGCAGGTTGCCGCCCTTCTTGTCCATGTCGCGGCGGTCGTCGGCGGTCAGCCCGAAGAAGGGGTAGCTGTAGGGGAAGCGGCGCACGGGCACGCCCTGGATCTGCTCCTCGCGCCGGTCCGAGAGGGCCAGGCTGGTGAAGATACTCACCTGGTGGCCGGCCTGCTGCAGGGCACGGCTGGTCTGAAGAATGGTAGTCTCCGTGCCGCCCCACTCGTGGGTGACGAACCGCCTGGGGATCTGGACGATCTTCATGGCGACTGCGCTTCCTCCTCGGGTGCGGGCGCGCCCTTGCGCCTCCCGATCACCCGTGCCGGCACCCCCACGGCGATGGACCAGGCGGGGATCGACTTGTTGACCACGGCACCGGCGCCCACGATGGTCCCGCGGCCGATGGTCACCCCCTGGAGAATGACGGCGTTGAGTCCGATCCAGACATCGTCCTCGATGACCACGGGATCGATGAGCACGGGCTGATCGTTCACCGGGATGTCGCAGCGGTCGATGCTGTGAGACACGGTATTGATGCTGCTGTGCCCGGCCACCAGGACGTCCCGCCCGATGGTCACGCCCCCGTTGCCGTAAACCAGGCAGAAGGGGCCGAGCCAGGAACGGTCCCCGAGGATCACCCGGCCCCGATTGGCGTTGATCACCACCCCGTCGTTGACGGAGACATCCCGGCCAAGCTCGATGCCCGGGGACTCGTCCGTATTGGCGCGAAGGGTGGCGTTGCGCCCGATGCCCGCACCGTCGCCGATTCGGATGCGCCCGGGGTAGTGGAAGCTGACCCCGGATTCGATGCGGCATCCCCGGCCCAGGGCCCCGAGGCGGGCTCGGTGCCAGCTCAGGCGCAGACCCTCCAGGGTCTTTCGGATCAAATTCAGCGGGCCGGGCATGGGGCTGTCTACTCTGATGGGGGCGCGTGCGTGGCGCGGGAGCGATTCAACACCGAACGCGCCTTGGCGACGATAAGCTTCCGTTCGGAGCCGGAAAGGCCGGTCCGGTAGAAGGCGGCGTAGTAGAGCAGGGCGGCGATGCTTCCCTGGAGAATGATCCAGCCAAAGTTGCCCGGCGGCTGCGCGTAGGCCATCAAGGCAGCTGCCCCGAGGGCCGGCACGAGTGCCGGAATGGTCGGCCAGATGGCGTTGCGCAGGAAGTTCCCCAGGCCTAGCCCCTGATCCCGACAGGCCCGCGGCACCACGAGCAGGAGCTCCGCGGCCAGGGTAGCGAGCAGGGTCCCCAGGGCGACACCGGTCAGCCCGTACAGCTGGATCAGGACAATCGACAGGATCAGGTTCAGCACCGCCGAGCCGCCCATCGCAAAGGCGACGAAGCGGTGTTTCCCCGTCATGCCCAGCACATTGGCGGCATTCAGCTGCACGCTGGAGAAGAGCACGGCCAGCAGCAGGAGGCGCAGCAGGGGGACAGCCTCCGCGAACTCCTGCCCCATCCAGCGGACCACGATGACGTCGGCGTAGAAGAACAGGAGGGCGATGAACGGAACTGCGATGGCCAGCAGGAATCGGGTGCCGTCCACCAGTATCCGCCGCACCATGTCCGCATCCCCCGCGCCCTTCGATTGGGAAACCAGGGGCATGAGTGCGTTGGAGAATTGCTTGTTGAGCAGATAGGTATACTCGGCGATCTTCGCCGCCACTGCATAAACGGCTACCGCGCCCAGTGTGAGGAACGCCTTGATG
>JBAPYD010000604.1:0-8076 GCA_049284555.1 Chromatiaceae bacterium
CCTTCGGATTGGGCGATCTCGTTCTCGTGGTGGGGGAACTGGAGATCCGCCCCGCCCCCGTGGATATCGAAGTGGTTGCCGAGGGCGCAGGTGGACATGGCCGAGCACTCGATGTGCCAGCCGGGCCGTCCCGGCCCCCAGGGGGACTCCCAGGCCGGCTCCCCCGGCTTGGCGGCCTTCCACAGGGCGAAGTCCAGGGGGTCCCGCTTGGACTCCCCGATCTCCACGCGGGCACCGGCGCGCAGATCCGCCGGGTCCTTGCCGGAGAGGCTGCCGTAGCCGGGAAAGGTCCCCACCGCGTAGTAGACGTCCCCGTTGTCCGCCAGGTAGGCGTGTCCACGCGCGATCAGGGACTCGATCATGGCGAGTATCTCGCCGATATGGGCGGTCGCCCGGGGCTCGTCCGTCGGGGGCAGGACCCCGAGGGCCTCGGAGTCCTCGTGCATGGCCGTGATGAAACGCTCGGTGAGCTCCGAGAAGGGCTCCCCCCGCTCTTCCGCCCGGCGGATGATCTTGTCATCGATGTCGGTGATGTTGCGGACATAGGCGACATCGAGGCCCAGGGCCCGCAGATAGCGGTAGACCACGTCGAATACGACCAAGACCCGCGCGTGCCCCAGGTGGCAGAGGTCATAGACCGTCATACCGCAGACATACATGCGGACCTTGCCCGGCTCGATAGGAACGAAGGGGGCCTTCTCTCGGGTCAGGCTGTTGTAGATCTCAAGCATGTGCACGGGCTCCCTGGACTTCGGACGCAAGGCCTTGGGGCCGCGAGGCCCCGGGGCCGCAATGGTAGCAAAGGCGCGGGGCGGCCGGCGTCGTGACGGGGGAGCGCGGCCCTTGCTTTCACGCCGCATCCAATGCCCGTACCATGGCATCCGCGGCAGAACGCAGGGGCGCCGCACGGCTCCCTGCCAAGACCCCAAGAGCCAGATGACCATCCGGCGAAGCGCTTCCCCGGATCCGACACGCGAAGCGACTGGAGACCCTATGATCAAGCTCACGACCAGCCAGGGCGACATCCTGATCGAGCTGGACACCGACAAGGCCCCCATCACCTGCGCCAATTTCGAGCAGTATGTCCGCGACGGACATTACGACAGCACCCTGTTCCATCGGGTCATCGACGGCTTCATGATCCAGGGGGGCGGCATGAACAAGGACTTCATCCCCAAGCCGACCCGCGACCCCATCCAGAACGAGGCCGCCAACGGACTGAAGAACGAGACCGGGACCATCGCCATGGCCCGGACCATGGATCCCCATTCCGCGACCGCGCAGTTCTTCATCAACGTCTCGGATAACGGCTTCCTGGACTATCCGGGACAGGACGGCTGGGGCTATTGCGTCTTCGGCCGCGTGGTGGAGGGCATGGAGACCGTCAACACCATCAAGGGGGTCGACACGGGGAGCCGACACGGACACCAGGATGTGCCCAAGACCGACGTGATCATCGAGCGGGCCGAGATCCTGCCCTGACGCACCGTTCCCGGTGACGAAGGCCAACATGGGAACCCCCCCGGTGGGCGAAGCGACGCCTCGACCCTCGGCCCCCGGCCCCCGCCACCCCGAAGGCGAGACGCTGTTCATCTCCGACCTGCATCTGGCCCCGGAGCGGCCGGCGACCATCCGGCTCTTGCTGGACTTCCTGGCCGGCCGGGCTCGCCGGGCGGAACGGCTCTTCATCCTCGGGGACCTTTTCGACGCCTGGATCGGCGACGACGACGACACGCCCCCCTACCCGGAGATCCGCGCGGGTCTGCGCGATCTCACCGCCCACGGCACCGCCTGCGCCATCATGCATGGGAACCGGGACTTCCTGATCGGTCGCCCCTTCTGCCGGGATACGGGCTGCACGTTGCTGCGGGATCCCACCCGGATCAGCCTGGACGGCGAGCAGGTCCTGCTGATGCACGGGGACCTCCTCTGCACCGACGATGTCGCCTACCAACGCTTTCGACGCCGTGTGCGCAACCCATTGGTCAGGCGGCTGTTCCTGTGGAAGGGCCTGGAGGCCCGGCGCCGCCTGGCCGCCGAGTACCGACGCAAGAGCGGTGCGGCCACCGCCGAGAAGCCGTCGGAGATCATGGATGTGAGCCAGGAGACCGTGGTCCGCTACCTGGAGCGCTTCCAGGCCACCCGGCTCGTGCACGGGCACACCCACCGACCCGGGGAGCATCGACTCGAGGTGCTCGGGCGGTCCGCCCACCGCTCGGTGCTCGCGGAGTGGCATGAGCACACGGGCGAGGTGCTGGTCCACAGGCCGGGTATCTGGCATCGGGAGGCGGTGCCGCCCGGACCGGAAACGCAGTAGGTCGCCGTCTCCCTAGCGCCGTCGCCCCCGCCGCTCGGTGCGAAACGCGGTCATGTCCGGCACCAGGTCCGCCACGGGCAAGCCATCCAGACCGCCGGATCCGCGGAGCGACTGGTCGCGAAGTGCCGCGATGTCCGCGATGGGTTCCGCCTCCTGACCGCTTAGCCGGGCCAATCCCCGGAGGCCACCGCACTGGACCTTCACCAGCACGCTATGGGGCATGGAGCCGAGATCGTCCTCGACCCCGAACGCCGGAAGCGCGGCGGCCTTGAGCCGATCGAAGAGCCCGACGCAGGCCGCATGGTCCTCGGCCGAGCGGCAGTCGTACTCCGACCCACCGCGCCGCACCACCTGTTCCGCGTGCCGGCACAACGCAAGACCCGTGATGAGCGCGGAGGCGAAGGGGCACTTCTGCATCATGGTGTTACCTCAGGAAGTTAAATAGCAATCTCGAGGCCCTCGTCGATCGCTACCGGGCGGCCGGCACCGCGTAGGGGCCCGTATCCGGACGGCGAGGACCGAGGCGAGGGTCCGACTGGGGGAAGGGCGCGGGCGCCCGCTCGGCGCCCGCCGACGAAGATCTGCTCGCCGGGGAGGGTCAGGCGGCCTTCAAGCTCGGCCCGTAGTACTCGTCCGGGATGTGGACCACGACGTCGTGGTGGCCGCAGTCGGTGAGCCAGCATTCCAGGTCGCGGCGCCAACGCACCCTTGTCGGGCTGAAGGTGCCGTGCTTGATCGCACCCTCGCTCTGGAACTCGTGGGGCTCGAGGAGGATGGTGACCTCGGGTCTCTCGACGACCGCACGGACCCGGAACTGGCCGTGGAAGCGACCACAGCCTTCGCAACAGATGCCGTAGACTTGGATCAGGTCTCCGACGACGGGGAGTCTGCTCACTTCCGATCTCCGTCCCTGTCCACAAGGTCCACCCGTGGAGACCCATCGGAGTCGGGGTCTGGGCAGCGCTTGCGGACACACAAGTCGCCGTCTCACGCAAGACGACACGGATGAAAGGGAAGCATAGCCCCGTGATCTCGGAGATCCGGAACCGGGGTCCGATTCTCGGCCCATCGGTACGAAGGATCCGCCACGCGGCACGACAGCAGGACCTGTGTCGGCGATCGCCGGGGCTGCTAAGGAGCATCGCCCGTCGATCCACCGACCCCGTAACCGGCGTCGATCACGGCCCGCTCGAGGGCGGCCGCCTCCGCCTCGCCCTGAACCCGCGCGAGCCCGCTTTCCAGGTCGACCCGTACGCCCGTGACGCCCGGGACCGACTCCAGGGCGCGTGTCACCGCTGCCACGCAATGCTGGCAGCTCATACCTGTCACTTGAATCTCGATCATCTGGGCTTGTGCTCCTCGAATCGAAGGTCATCGATATCCCGCAAGGGTCCTTGGGGAAACACTGACCTGTTGTGATTCCCGCGCGGACAATGGGCGTCCCGAGACGCGCGCAACTCGGGACGCGTGAGTCTCGTCAAGACCCGACCGTCATGAAGCGGGCGCATCCCAGAAGCGGCGTCCCCCCGCTCAGGATGACCCGCACCGGCATCCGCCGCATCAAGTCCTCCATGCGCCCCTTGGCGAAGAAGCCCTCGAGAAAGGGGCCCTGTCCGAGGGCCTCGAGATGCTTCGGGGCGATGCCGCCCCCCAGATAGACACCCCCGAGGGCCATCTGCTTCAGCCCCATGTTCCCCGCCTCCCGACCGTAGGCGCCGAAGAAGAGCTCCATGGTCTCGGCGCAGATGGGGCAGCTCCCCGTCCCCGCCGCCCGTGCGACCGCCGCGGCGGCATCCCCCTCCACCATCTCGGCGGCAAGCCAGCCGGGGGTCTCGGCCCCGCGCCACTCCAGCAGGAACTCGTAGATGTTGATGATCCCCATCCCGGAGGCCACGCGCTCCCAGCTCACCCGACCGTAGCGCCCCTGCAGATGCCGGAGCAGGGCGAATTCGCGCTCATCGATGGGGGCGAAATCCGCGTGGCCGCCCTCGGTGGCAAAGGGGTGGTGGCGCTCCCCGTCCCAATAGAGCCCCGCCTCGCCGAGTCCCGTGCCGGCGGCGACCACGCAGGCATTCCCCTGCCCCCCCGGCTCTCCGGGATGAAGCTCGAACAGATCCTCGGGGCCGAGGGCGGCGATCCCCCAGGCCACCGCCTCCAGATCGTTGAGAAGACCGACGCCTTCGAGGCCAAGGGACCGCTCGAGATGGTCCGCATCGATCTCCCAGGGCAGATTCGTGGTCTTGCTGCGTCGTCCCTGGACCGGCCCCGCGACGGCGAAGGCCCCGCGGGAGCAACCCGCGCCCCCGGTCGCGTCCGTCTCCGTCAGATAGCGGACCACGATCGCCTCCAGGGACTCGAAGCCGGCGCTCGGGTAGCGGCGCTCCGCCCCCAGGGTCACCTCGTCCCCGACCACCTCCGCCATGGCCAGGCCGGTCTTGGTACCGCCGATGTCACCCACCAGAATGCGCATGTTCATGACTCCGATCGACCCGGGCCGTGAGATGCGGCCGCCGACCGCGGATCATAGCAAGGGCGAGGGGCGGCCGGCGTCATCCCCCTCGGCGCCAAGACCCGCGCAGATCCAATCGGAGCGAACAAACAGGCCGCGCTCGGACAGGGAGGCGCTGACTTCCTTCGCCACTCGCGCGTCTCGGGACGTGAGCGGATCGAATGCCAGGATGGCATTTGATCAGTATGCCCATAGACTCTAGGGCCCATGGTCACCGGCGTTTCCACCTGGTCCGTCCGCCATCCCATCGGGGTCGTCGCCTTGACCCTGGCGGTGATGGTGCTCGGCGCCTTCTCACTCTCCCGGCTCAGCATCGACCTGCTGCCCCAGATCATCTACCCCGAGGTCATGGTGCGTATCCAGGACCCCGGGGTGCCTGCGAGGATCATGGAAGACGAGGTCACCCGGCAGCTGGAGGAGCAGCTCGCCATCACCGAGGGGGCCATCGCCATCCAGTCCCGCACCAGCGAGGGCCGCAGCGCCATCGACCTCTCCTTCCGCTATGGAGAGGACATCGATCTCGCGATGCGCGACGCCAGCGCGCGCCTGGACCGGGCCAAGCGCTTCCTCCCGGACACCGACGACCCCCCCATCATCTACAAGCGGGACCCCTTCCAGCTCCCGGTGGCCGAGTATGTCATCGGCTCCAACCTGCGCGATCCCCTGGAGCTTCGCGCCTACGTGGACTACGGGCTCAGCCGCCAGCTGATCAATCTCCCCGGGGTGGCCGCCGCCGAGGTGGGCGGCGGGCTCGAGCGGGAGATCCTGGTGGTGGCGGACCAGTACCGTCTGGCGGGCCTGGGGCTCGACGTCCTCGACATCGAGCAGCGGCTGCGCCAGGCCAACCAGGACGTCTCCGCCGGACGCCTGCGCATGTCCCAGGGGGAGATCAGCGGCCGCGCCCAGGGGCGCTTCTCGGACGTCCAGGCAATCGCCGAGCTTCCCCTGCTGGACCCCGCCACCAGCGGCTCCACGCTGCGGGAGCGGGACCGCAGCCCCCTGTCCCTCCTGCGGCTGGGGGAGCTGGGCCAGGTCATCGACGGGGCGGCGGAGGAGCGCCTGCGGATCCGCCTGAACGGCGAGCCGGGGATCAAGCTCTCGGTTCAGAAGCAGCCCCAGGCCAACACCGTGACCGTGGTGGAGCGCGTGGAGCAGGAGCTGGAGCGCCTCGCCGAGACCGGCCAGATCCCCGAGGATGTCCAGATCCAGCGGGTGGACGATCAGGCCCGCTACATCCGCCACTCGCTGAACAACGCCATCACGGCCGCCGCGGGCGGCGCCCTGCTGGCCATGGCGGTCGTCTACATCTTCCTGGGGAGCGTTCGCCGCACCCTGATCATCGGCAGCGCCATCCCGATCGCGGTCCTGGCCACCTTCATTCTGATGGCCGGCGCCGGGCTCTCCTTCAACATCATGACCCTCGGGGGCCTGGCCCTGGGCGTCGGGATGCTGGTGGACAGCGCCATCGTCATGCTGGAGAACATCTACCGTCACCAGCGGCTCGGGGAGTCGCGGGTCAACGCGGCGGACGCGGCCAGCCGGGAGGTGACCGGCGCCATCGTCGCCTCCACGTCCACGAACCTGGCGGCGGTCCTGCCGTTCCTGTTCATCGGCGGACTCGTCGGGCTCCTGTTCCGGGAGCTGATCTTCACCATCTCCGCGGCCATCCTGGTCTCCATGGTCGTGTCCCTGACCCTGGTCCCGGCACTGGCCGGTCGCGTCCCCGCCCGCCACGAGGGTCCACTCCGACGCCTGGTGGATCGGGCCCTGACGTGGCTCCAGGAGGGCTATTCGGGCCTTCTCGGGCTCCTGCTGCGCATTCGCTGGCTGGTCATCGCGGCCTTCATCGCCGGACTTGCCCTCACGGTTCCGTGGCTCTTGGAGTCGCAGCAGGAGTTCCTGCCCAAGATGGACGAGGGCAACGTCCAGATCACCCTGACCGCCGACGAGGGCCTGTCCCTCGACGAGATGGACGCCCAGGTGACGGAGATCGAATCCATCGTCGCGGACCAGCCCGAGGTGGCGGCGATCTTCACCACCGTGGGCGGATTCGTGTTCGGGCGCTCCTCCTTCGAGAGCGCCAACCGGGCGAGCATCCAGGTGGTGCTCAAGCCCCTGGAGGAGCGGGGCGGCATCGACAGCGACGCCTGGGGGGACCGGGTCAAGGGGCTGATCGCCCAACGCCAGATCCCTGGGCTCAGGGTGACCGCCTATACCCGCGGGATCCGCGGCATCCGCTTCAACAACGCCGAGGACGACGTGAGCCTGCGCATCAGGGGGGAGAATCTGGAGACCCTCGCCCGGCTGGGCGACCAGGTCGTGTCGCGTCTCAAGCAGGTCCCGGGGCTCACGAACGTCACCCACGGCTACGAGACGGTGAACCAGGAGATCAGCATCCGGCTGGACCGGGAGCGGGCCGCGGCCTTTGGGCTCAGCGTGGAGGACGTGGGGGCGCTGCTGCGCTACGGCATGGAGGGCCGCGTGGTCACCGAGCTGATCGACCGGGATCGGGCGGTGGACATCCGGCTGCGCCTCGACCGGCTGGACATCGCCGCGCCGGGCGATCTGGAGTCCATCATCATCTTCAGCCGCACCGGACCCCGCCGCCCCCTGCGGCTGGGGGACCTGGCGCAGGTGACGCTGACGCCCCAGCCCGCCAGCATCCAGCGGGACAGCCAGCAGCGGGTCGTGGAGATCACGGCCTCCGCCGGCGGGGGGCTCTCCGTGGAGCAGGCGGTGCGCGCCGCCCTGGAGGCGGCCCGCGAGATCCCCTTGCCCCCCGGCTACACCCTCTACGAGGCCGGCAGCCTCGAGACCCTGAAGCAAGGCCGCGAGATGGGAACCCTCCTGTTGGCCTTGGCCCTGTTCCTCGTCCTGGTGGCCATGGCGGTCCAGTACGAGTCGATACGCAACCCCCTGGTCATCCTGCTCTCCGTCCCCTTCGCCCTGACGGGCGTGGTGCTGGGCCTCCAATGGACCGGATTGCCGGTCTCCATGCCGGTCTGGCTCGGACTCATCATGCTGGCGGGGATCGTGGTGAACAACGCCATCGTGCTCGTGGAGTTCATCGAGATCGAGCGCCGGCGCGGGCTCGGGGTCCAGGAGGCCATCCTCTCGGCCGCGCGGTTGCGCCTGCGACCGATCCTGATGACCACGCTCACGACCGTGGTGGGTCTGGTGCCCCTGGCGATGGCCATCGGCGAGGGGTCGGAGATGCTTCAGCCGCTGGCGGTGACCATCGTCGCCGGCC
>JBAPYD010000605.1:0-4046 GCA_049284555.1 Chromatiaceae bacterium
AGCGGGTCCTGATCGGCAGCACCTCCGAGCGCATCCTCAACGCCACCGAGTGCGCGGTCCTGGTGGTCAAGGCCGCCTAGGCATGATCCTGGGGGGCAGGGATGCCCCCCGTTCGAAGGCCACACCCCCCGTACCGTTTGTTCGGTGTCCCGCGTCCTTGGTGGGAGCGGCGCCCCGCCGCGACCGTCGCCTGCCCCAAGTGCACGCCCCGCCGGTCGCGCCTGGCGGAGGGCGATACGCCATTTCCCCGCCGACGCAACGGTCCGGCGTTAGCCCGGGACCGGAAGCTATTGCACTCACGGCCGGTCGTCTCCCCGACGGTACCGGAGACCCTCCCGGGCGGTACCGCAAAACGCTGCGGATCGTTCGTCCAGGCGTTAAACTGTGACTGTTTTCACCAAAAGTCTCCGATTCGGGATCTTGCGCCCCGCAGTGTGCGGTGTGGATCGGCGTCCCCTCGGCAGTCCGGGTCAGTCAGCGCACGGGCCCGCGTCGAGGCCGTCGCGGGGCTGCGACGTGTGTCATCGAGGGCCTAAGATACGGGTCACACGCGACCGCTGCTGAGCTCGAGCCCCCGGTGATTCGCGATTTCTGTGCCAGCCCTGGGTCGATGGTGATCATCTGTGCGTCGACCGAAGGCTCAGAGGCAAAGGCCCACTGGTATTGAACTGGTATTGGTCGTGCCGTCGGTCATTGCGGGGCCCAGCCCGATGGATCAGTTGATTCTGCAGACGCTTATTCTGAAGCGGATTGGGCAATGATGAATCAAGAGGTCTTCTGATGTCGAATCCATACCTGATGACAGCCGTAGAGCGATCCCCTGACCGCGTCCGCCCTTGGTTGTCCTTACGCGGTCTGCGGAAGAGCGCGGCCGCACTATTTCCCGGTTTGGTCTTCTCGGTGCTCATCGCGGTGGGGACGAGTGAGCCAGCCCGGGCGGTCACGAGCGAAGTGGGTAACGTTTGTGTCCAGGACTATCTGCCGGGTGCCAATTGCACGGCGAATGATACGGGAGTCCTTGGGGCCGAGGTTGCGGAGGTTGTAGAGCCCTGCACCTACCCCGGCGACACTGGCACGATCAAGGTGCGATTCATCACCGCTTCGACCGCAACGACCCGCTACGATATCGCCTGGTTTGTGGCCAGGGACGGGGGCAGCGCATTGAGCGGAAATGACTGTGCCCATGCGTACCTCAATCCCGCCCGGCCTGACGATGGTGCCTGCCCGACCACAGTTCCTTGGACCGCGCCTGACACGAGTACGTACGACGTTTGCGTAGCACCCTTCGCGAATCGGGACAGTGACCTCTGCGCCGACTTAGACGGTGCAAATCCCGCGCTTTATGAGACACAAACCGAAATCACGTTCGCATGTATCGACAATGACGGTGACGGGCTTGTGGACCCGGTCAGTACGGCGACGAGTTGGGACAATAATTCAAACACGGCGTGCAACGACATCACAGAAGCTTTTCCGGGAACGAACTCCAAGTGCTCCACGCAATTGGTGCAGATCGGCGGCTTCGTGGTTCCGCCATTTGGATTACAAGTCAACAAGACGGGGCCAGCAAGCGTTGCCCCTGGTGAAACGGGGACCTACGTTATCGAGTTCTGGAACGAGGGGGACGGACCCGGCGGCGCTGACCCACAAGCGTTCAATGCCGTATTAAGGGATGAGCTGCCGGTTGGGCTTACCGTGACCGGCCGCCGCCAGAGCGCGTCGACAGGCGACAACCTGCAATGCACCCTTACATTCGTTGGTGTCTCCCAACAATTTGTAATAGAATGCCAGCCAGGGAACGATGATGCAGTGACGCCCCCAAACGGCATCATGGATGAACACAAGCCTGGGGTAGACGAACATATCTATCGCGTTGAGATCGATTTCCGAGCCGATGTAGGCTACGCGCAACAGACCTTGACCAACGAGGCCTGCGTCGACGCGAATAACAACGACCCTGCAAATCCCCTGGACGTCAGGACCTGTGACCAAGTCACGACCACGACGCCGGTGACCCTGTCGTCCTTCGAGGCCACTCGCGTCGGTGACGCCGTCCGGTTCGAGTGGTCGACGGCGACCGAGGCCGGCAACGTCGGCTTCAATGTCTATGCCGAACGAGGCGAGGAGCGGGCCCGGCTGAACGAGGCACTGATCCCGTCCCAGAAACCGAGCTCGTTGGTGCCGCTGGACTATGAGTTCGAAGCGACCGACGTTGAAGGCAAGCGGTTCTGGATCGCGAGTGTCGATATCCAGGGCACGGAGGAGCTCCGAGGGCCGTTCGGCCTGGAAGAGAGCCACGGGCGGCGGACAGAGCCGACCCGCGTGGACTGGGCCGCGATCCGTGCGGAGAAAGACACCGTGAAGGCGGCCAAGAAGGCGGAGAAGGCCGCCGCGAAGGCGGCAAAGAAGCAGGCGAGCCGCCTGTCGCAACTGGCGTCCACCGATTCCCGGACGCGGGGGGGGAAGCGAAAGGACGCGTCGATCGCCACCGCCTCCACCGCTTTGACCTTCGTGGACCTGATGGTCAGCCAGACCGGCCTTTACCGGGTCTCTGCCGGGGAGCTGCTCGCAGCCGGCTTCGACCTGAAGGGTGTGCCCACCGACCAGATCGCGCTCTGGCGAGGGGGCGTACTTCGGCCGGTACGGGTCGTCGGCGACGGCGATGCCATTGAGTTCTATGGTGAGGCGGCCGACACCCTTTACACGGACACGGCCCGCTACACCCTGGGCGTGGCGGAGAATCCGGTCCCGGTGATCGAGGATGGCACCCGCCCCAACAGGAGAATCACCCCGCCCGCCCATTACCTGGAGACGGTCAAGGTCGAGAAGGAGCTGGCCTACAGCTTCATCGCACCCAACGGCGACCCCTTCTACGAGGCGATGCTGCTGGCCTACGGGAGCCCGGCGGTCAGGACGGTCAGTCTCCCGGTCGACCACTATGTCAGCGCCGACAATGCCCCGCTACCCACGCTATCGGTGGGCATGTGGGGGTTGACCGATTGGCAGGACGTGGAGCCGGATCACCGCGTGACCTTGTCGTTCAATGGCACCGAGTTGACCACGGAGGAGTTCGACGGAACCGTGAGCCACCCCGTGGATGTGCAGCTCGCGGCGGACCTCGTACGAGAGGGCAGCAACGCGCTGACGGTCACCGTGACGGGCGATACCGGCGCTCGATGGGACATGGTCGCGCTCGACGACTACAGCCTGACCTATCCCCGGGCGTTCGTTGCACGCGAGGGGCGGCTGTCGTTCGGGATGCAGGGGGCGCCCACGCTGCGCGTCGATGGCCTGCCGAGCCCCGACGTTGTCGTCTACCGCAAGCAAGGTAGCTACTTGACCCGCATGACCAATGTCCTGGTGAAGGGCACCGGGGGCGCCTACAGCGCGACCTTCGCCGGCTCGGATGAGGACGCGACCTACCTGGTCTCGACCGTCGATGCCCTGCTGGAGCCCGCGTCGATCGAGGCGCCACTGGCGCTGGCGGACATCAAGAGCGGCAGCGCCCAATACTTGATCATCGCCAACGGCGCGTTCGTCGACGGGCTGGGGGACTTGGTCGAGGCGCGAGAAGCCCAAGGACTCTCAGTGAAGGTCGTCGACGTGGCGCAGGTCTATGCGCAATTTGGGTCCGAGGTGATCGACCCCGCGGCGATCCGTAACTACATCGCGTACGCGGCGCACAACCTGGGGACGAAGTCGGTGCTGCTCGTCGGCGGGGATTGCTACGATTATCTGAGCCATCTCGACACCGGCTGCGTGAGCTTCATCCCGTCGCTTTACGACAAGACCGATCCGGTGGTGGACTTCGCGCCGGTCGATCCGAAGTACGCGGATATCAACGGCGATGGCGTGCCCGATGTCGATATCGGGCGCTTCCCGGTGTCGACCTCGCAGGAGCTCGGCTGGATGATCGAGAAGACACTGGCCTATGAGGACGACCTCGGGAACCAGAGCGCGCTGTTCGTGGCCGACCAGGGCTTCGGGGCCGATAGCGATGCGTTCCTCGATCAGGTGTCCGCCGCCTTGACGGCGGAGAAGATCTA
>JBAPYD010000606.1:0-1701 GCA_049284555.1 Chromatiaceae bacterium
TCCCTGCATTACTTTATGGCGGTTTTATCGATCAATTAGTAACGGTTCAAAAATAAGTTATACATCTTAGCTGCTGAATCCGTGCGCATCGACAACATAATTCCAATCCCCGAGAATCGGATCGTGACGAATGAATTGATCCTTGATTTCGCGAAACGTGTCGGAGCATTTGCGCCCCAATTCATAGACCTTGTCAAGGATGTGGGCGCTCACGCGAAGGCCGGTTTGCGTGTCGGTTTGCTTGAGCGTTCGCAGCGCTGTCTCGGGGGCGTCGAGCATCACGCCGGCCCAACGTCGCTCGACCTGGCTGAACACGCGATGTTCGATCGAATTCCACTTCGAGGTGTAGGGCGGATAGTGAGCGATGCGCAGACGCACGCCGAGGCGCTCGGCGAGCCCGATGAGGTCTTCCTTGAAGCGCAGGGAGCGCGCGGCATTGGCGCCGCCGCAATCGAAGAGCAGCACCAGTTCGGCGGCATCCGGGTAGAGCGCTCGGAAGCACTCCTGCCAAGCCAGCTCGATGGCGTCGCACACGAAGGCGCTGGTCTCGCGCGAGAGGCCGAGCGTGAGGAAGGCGAGATTGTGCATGATGTCGTAGACCCCGTGCGGAACCAGGACGCCGTCGGCGAGGTGGCGGAAATCGTGGTCGTAGACGGTTTGCTCGGCGCTGCTGTAGCACTGCCCGCGCCGGTGCAGGGTGCCGAGCAGCTCCTTCTTCTTGGTGTCGACGCTGAACACCGGCACGCCGCGCAGACGTGCCAGGCGGCGCAACGCCGCAATGCGGCGGAACTGCGCGTCGCGCTGCTGCGGGTCGACCACGCCAGTGATCAGTTCTTTGCGCAGGGCGCGGCGGCGAAAGCCGGCCTCCTCCAGCCAAGCGGCGGCCGTGTTGCGGCAGATTCTCACACCCTGCTCCAGAAGCGCCTGCGCCAATCGCATGGGCTTGAGATCGGTCCAGCGCACCCGCTCATCCGTCGGACTGCCGGCACTGTGCGCTTCCAGCACCTCGTGCAGCGCCGCGGCCAATTGCGCTTCGCCGTCCTTGTACGGGACAGCAAGACTGGCGACCTTTTAACCCATCTTTAACATGACCCTATTGGTATTGAGGGGTTGAGGCAGTCCAAGCGACTGATTCATTGGTACACGGCGGCCTGATTCCGAATGTAGGGCCATAACATTTCCAGCGACCTATTGCCTTCGGGCGGCGCAGGGTCTAGCGTTCTGGGCATGTACATCCGTCGCACCCAGACGCGCAACACCGCCACCGGCGAGCGTTTCTTCAACCTAAATAGAGCAGTCGAACCCCTCAGCCGTCGCATGCGCGAGGCCGATGCTGTGCACGGAAAGTCGTCGAGCGGGTGTTGGCGGCTCAGGTCGGCGCCGGTAGCGGGTCGGGCGGCTGCAATTCGCGGCCGTGGAGGGACTTTTGCAAGGCGCGCGAGAGGATCCGGTACCAGCGTTGGGTCGGAGTCAACTGCTCCGCAGTTAGCCTCAGGCCGTGGAGGAAGGCGGCCAGGTTGCGGCAGGCGCGCTCGACCCAGGGCGCATCGGCATGGTGGTGGCTGATGATCAAGCGGCGCTGGCGGGCGTGATCGATCTGGCGGGCCGGGGCGTGGAGCAGCAGCGGGCGGGTGGTGATCGACTCGCTGTGCTTGTCGGGCTCAGCCAGGCGCGCGAACAGGCTCCACCAGTTGTAGATCA
>JBAPYD010000607.1:0-3434 GCA_049284555.1 Chromatiaceae bacterium
CCGCGGCAGCTGGTGTCGGCCCGCGGGCCGGCCCAGGTGCTCCGGCGTCAGCCCCAGGGATCCCAGGCGATCCACCGGGATGAAGCCGAGTCGGCCGCGGCGCAGCAGCCAGCCGCTGTCCCGGATCTGATAGACGAGGGATCCGTAGGCCCCCAGCCGCCGCACCCGTGCGATCCGGTGCGGATCGGGTCCGTCCCCGCCCTGGGATTGCAGCCGCAGCACCAGCTCGAACAGGGCGCCCAGGTCCTGGGATGCGCAGGCGCCCAGCTCCCCGATGTCCTTCGGCCAATGCCGGGTCAGGACGGCCTCCGTGCTCCAGGCGATGTCGAGGAACGGCTTGGGACCCGAGCCCAGGCGGGCGACCAGCGGGGCGAGGCGCTTGCCCAGGGGATGGGTGGGGGCACCGGAAAAGACGCGGTGCAGCTCCTCGCGCCACCAGCCGAGCTTTGCCGCCGCGACACCCGGGTCCGAGACCTGGTCCAGGACGGCGCGAACCTGGTGGCGCCAACCGTGCAGCGCCGCCAGGTCGTCCCGCAGGTCGGCCGGGGCGAGTCTCAGGCTGTAGTAGGCGGAGGAGCCCGGCGGCGTCGCCGGATTGGGGAAGCCCCAGTCCTGCGACCGCTCATCGGTCATGGGGCAGGCGTGTCATCAGCTGTCCGGGTCCCGTCGGCAGGTGACCAGGTAGTTCACCCCCAGGTCCTCCTTGTCCAGCCGGTAGGCCTGGGTGAAGGGGTTGTAGGTCATGCCCGTCATGTCCGTGGTGGTGAGGCCGGCCGCACGGATCCAGCGGTCCAGCTCCGAGGGGCGGATGAAGCGGGCGTAGTCATGGGTCCCCTTGGGGAGGAGGCCGAGGATGTACTCGGCCCCGATGACGGCGAAGAGATAGGACTTGGGGTTGCGGTTGAGGGTCGAGAAGAAGACCAGGCCACTAGGCCTCACCAGACGCGCACAGGCGCCCACCACGGAGGCCGGGTTGGGCACGTGCTCCAGCATCTCCATGCAGGTGACGACGTCGAAGGAGCCGGGCCGCTCGGCGGCCAGGGCCTCCGCGGACACCCGCCGGTAGTCCACCGAGACCCCGCTCTCCAGGGTATGGAGCTCCGCGACCCGCAGGGGCATCTCCCCCAGGTCGATCCCGGTGACCCGAGCCCCGCGCAGGGCCATGCTTTCGGAGAGGATCCCCCCGCCGCAGCCCACGTCCAGCACCTCCTTGCCCGCGAGCCCCGCGGCCCGGTCCACGTAGTCCAGGCGCAGGGGGTTGATATCGTGAAGCGGCTTGAACTCGCTCTCCGGGTCCCACCAGCGGGCGGCCAGCTCCTCGAACTTGCCGATCTCCCGGGGATCGACGTTGGGGTGATCGCCGTGGGCCGCATATTCAGGGCTTGCGTGAGAGGGATGTGTCTGGGTCATGGTCTGAGGGTCTCGTTGTCCTGTCCGACCAAGGGAAGCGCTGTACGATTGCGCTTCCCGTCCGGGCCAAGGAGGGCCTGGCATGTTGAGTCACCTCGAGTGACCGAACAGCATCTCCCAAGCTGCGGGCGCGAGCATTCTATATCGAGGCGGGCCTCGCTTGAGCCCTTACCTGCCCGATGCGCCTTCCGGGGAGGCCCGTGAGCCGGGCGGATGGAGCATGAGAAACACGATCTGACTCACGGGCTGTGCCGCAAGGGCTCGAGGGACGGGGACTCGGGGTTCCGGCGACCGCCGAGGGCGGCGGGCACGAGCACCCCTGGCACAAACCGACTAAACTTTGAGGCTTTGGACGACCGGGTGAATTCATGATGTTCGACAAGACCATGCAGATCCGTGACTACGACCCGGAGCTCTGGGGGGCCATCCAGGCCGAGGAGCGCCGCCAGGAGGAGCACATGGAGCTCATCGCCTCCGAGAACTACGCGAGTCCACGGGTCATGGAGGCCCAGGGCGGGGTCATGACCAACAAGTACGCGGAGGGTTACCCGGGCAAGCGCTATTACGGGGGCTGCGAGTACGTGGACGTGGCCGAGCAGCTCGCCATCGACCGGGCCAAGCAGCTCTTCGGCGCCGACTACGCCAATGTCCAGCCCCACTCGGGGTCCCAGGCAAACGCCGCCGTCTACATGGCCCTGTGCAACCCGGGGGACACCATCCTCGGGATGAGCCTGGCCCATGGGGGACACCTGACCCACGGGGCCAAGCCCAACTTCTCCGGCAAGCTCTACAACGCGATCCAGTACGGGCTCGACCCCGCCACGGGTGAGATCGATTACGAGGAGGTCGAGCGGCTGGCCCGGGAGCACAACCCCCGCATGATCATCGCCGGCTTCTCGGCCTACTCCCGGGTGGTGGACTGGAAGCGCTTCCGGTCCATCGCCGACGCGGTGGGCGCCTATCTCTTCGTGGACATGGCCCACGTGGCCGGCCTGGTGGCGGCCGGGGTCTACCCGAGCCCGGTGCAGATCGCGGATGTGACCACCACCACCACCCACAAGACCCTGCGGGGCCCCCGCGGCGGGCTGATCCTGGCCAAGTCCAACCCGGAGATCGAGAAGAAGCTCAACTCCCTGGTCTTCCCGGGCATCCAGGGCGGCCCCCTGATGCACGTGATCGCCGCCAAGGCGGTGGCCTTCAAGGAGGCCCTGGAGCCCACCTTCAAGGAGTACCAGCGCCAGGTGGTGCACAATGCCCAGGCGATGGCGGAGGTCTTCCTCGCGCGGGGCTATGAGGTGGTTTCGGGCGGTACGGACGACCACCTGTTCCTGGTGAGCTTCATCGGTCAGGGTCTCACCGGCAAGGACGTGGACGCCTGGCTCGGGGCGGCCAATATCACGGTGAACAAGAACGCCGTCCCAAACGATCCCCAATCGCCCTTCGTTACCAGCGGGATCCGGGTCGGCACCCCGGCCATGACCACCCGGGGCTGCGGGCTCGCGGAGGCCCGGGACCTGGCTGGCTGGATGTGCGACCTGATCGACGCTCGTGGCGACGGGGCGGTGATCGAGTCAGTGCGTGCCAAGGTCCTCGACCTGTGCGCCCGCTTCCCGGTGTATCAGCGTTGAGCCGGCCGTCGGATCGCGGCGCGGCAGGCTTCGGTGCATTGACCCTGCGCTCCGCGGGGCGCCCTCGACCCCGACCTGCGCGAAGCTAATCGACGGCTCAAGGCGATGCGTTGCCCCTTCTGCGGCGCCGAGGATACCAAGGTGATCGACTCCCGTCTGGCGGGGGACGGCGACCAGGTGCGGCGGCGGCGCAAGTGCGTGGTGTGCCGGGAGCGCTTCACCACCTTCGAGACCGCCGAGCTCAACCTGCCCCGGATCATCAAGCGGGACGGCAGCCGGGTGCCCTTCGACGGGCGCAAGCTGCGCAACGGCATGATGCGCGCGTTGGAGAAGCGTCCGGTGGGCACCGAGCAGGTGGATGCCGCCGTGGCGCACATCCAGCGCAAGCTCATGCAG
>JBAPYD010000608.1:0-4376 GCA_049284555.1 Chromatiaceae bacterium
AGAACAGGCATCAGGTGCCGTCGGCCGCACTCTGGATCACGAACATCCTGGTCCAGTGCTTCCTCATCGTGACCATCTTCTCCCAGTACGCCTTCGACCTCTCGCTGGAGATGACCAGCGCGCTGACGCTGATCCCCTACATCCTGGTGGCTGGCTATGCACTGAAGCTGGTCCTGACCCGGGAGACCTACGAGCCCGGCTCCAAAGACTGGGGACGCGACATGACCTGGGCCGCCATCGCCGTCGTCTACACCATCTTCATGCTGCTGTCCGGGGGGCTCAAGCATCTGGTGCTCGCCTGCATCCTGTTGGCCCCGGGCACCCTCATGTTCATCCTGGCGCGTCGGGAGCAGGGCCAGACGGTCTTTCGACCGCTCGAGCTGGGTCTGCTCGGGGTCTTCGTCGTCGGCGCCGCGGCCGGCATCTACGGCCTCGCCACTGGCATGATCACCATCTGACACTGGAGAAGCTTCCATCATGAGCAACCAAACCGCTGCCGCCCCTGTCTACGGCGTCCACTCCGAGGTCGGCACCCTGCGCAAGGTCCTGGTCTGCGCACCGGGACTGGCGCATACCCGGCTGACACCGACCAACAACGACGATCTGCTGTTCGACGACCTTCTTTGGGTCACGAACGCCAAGCGCGACCACTACGACTTCATGCTCAAGATGCGCGAGCGCGGGGTCGAGGTCGTGGAGATGCACGACTTGCTGGCCGAGACGGTGGCCATCCCCGAGGCCAGGCAATGGATCCTCGATCGCAAGATCACCGAGAACAACGTCGGCCTGGCGCTGATCGAAAGCACCCGTGCCTTTCTCGAGAGCCTGAAGCCGAGGGAGCTGGCCGAGTTCCTGATCGGCGGCGTCTCGGTGGTCGACGTGCCGGATGAGTACTGCACCTCCGGGCTATTGCGCCTGGTGCGCGAGGCCCATGGCGTGCACGAGTATCTGCTGCCGCCGTTGCCCAATACCCTGTACACGCGCGACACCACCTGCTGGATTTACGGCGGCGTCACCCTGAACCAGATGTACTGGCCGGTGCGCCGCGAAGAGACCCTGCTGACCACCGCCATCTACAAGTTCCACCCGAGCTTCGCCGAGTCGAACATTCAGGTCTGGTGGGGGGACCCCGACAAGAGCTTCGGCTTGGCCACCATGGAGGGCGGGGACGTCATGCCGATCGGCAATGGCGTGGTCTTGATCGGGATGAGCGAGCGTACCTCGCGCCAGGGCATCGGCCAGGTCGCCGCGTCGCTATTTGCCAACGGTGCCGCCGAGCGGGTCATCGTGGCGGCCATGCCCAAGCTGCGCTCCGCCATGCATCTCGATACGGTCTTCACCTTCGCCGATCGCGACCTGGTGACCCTGTACCGGCCGATCATGGATCAGGTGCACGCGGTCTCTCTGCGGCCGAGCGACAAGCCCGGCGGCACGGATGTGACCCTGGAGAAGAAGCCCTTTGCCGACGTCGTCGCCGAGGCTTTGAACTTCAAGAAGCTCCGGATCATCGAGACCGGCGGCGACCACTATGCCGCCGAGCGGGCGCAGTGGGACAGCGGCAACAACCTGGTCGCGCTCTCCCCCGGGGTAGTGGTCGCCTACGACCGCAACACCTGGACCAACACGGAGCTGCGCAAGGCGGGGGTGGAGGTCATCACCATCGTCGGCGCCGAGCTCGGCCGCGGTCGCGGCGGCGGGCACTGCATGACTTGCCCGCTGATCCGGGATCCGGTCGATTTTTGAGACCCTGGGTCGGACTTCGGTCCGACAGGGAACCTGTCGGTTGGCCACCGTCGTTGTCGGGCTTAAGCCCGACCTGCAACCGACGCAAAGCGGGAGCAAGCAACTCGGAGAGACCAGATGATCGGGGATCGAGGCCGTGGGATCGCGATTGGGGGATGTCTGCTCGCGGCGTTCCTGACACTGGCGGGGGTCGCACGGGGCGCCGAGACGGACCCCGTCTCCGGCCATCTGGAGCGGGGCCAGGCCTATCTGGAGCAGGGCGAGTACGCCAAGGCCGTGCTCGAGTTCGAGCAGGTCCTGCGCTTCGACAACCTGCCGCCGGACCTGCGCCAGCAGGCCGAGATCTATGCCAAGGCGGCGAAGGGGTATCGGGAGGGCAAACGGCTGAGCGCCTTCGGCTTCGCGGAGACCGGCGGCGGCTACTACCGGGAGAACGTCACCCGCACCACCAATGCACTGGGCGGCGACCCCGCCCGGGATTGGTTTTGGGAGGCCCGTGTCGGTGGCGGATTGGCCTACATCGTCAGCGATGCCATCACGGTCGACGGCAACCTGGACTATCAGTTCCGCTACTACGACGACACCGAGCGTCGGGACGATGAGGATCTGCGCTGGAACGCGGCGCTGGTGCAGTCCCTCGCCAATGGCAGCCAGGCGATCGGTGTACGCGGTCGGGCGAGCTACCGGGGCGGTGACGACTATCGCCAGGATTATGGCCTGTTCCTCAACCGCTCCTTCATCCTCGACCCGGACAACGGGGTCCAGCTCGAGGGAGAGGTACGCACCCGCGAGTATCCCAGGGGCGGCGAGCGCGAGCGCAGCCGCGACATCGCGCAGATCTGGGTGGGCTGGACCCGGTCCATGCTCGAGGGCAAGGCCGCCCTGACCCTGACCCTCACCGGTGGCCGCGAGTGGTCGAAGTTCGGCCGCCGAGGCGGGGACCAAGACATCTACGGGGTCCAGATCGACTGGGGCATGGACTTCAGCGAGCGCCTCGGGATGTTCCTGTTCGGCCTCTGGGAGCACAACGGCACACACGAGGACGTGCCCTACGAGGACGCCTTCGGCGATCCGGGCCTGCTGCGGCCCGATCTCGACATCTACGAGCTCGGCGGCGGGCTGACCTATACCTTCGCCCCCGGCTGGTCGCTGCGACCGGAGGTGCTCTACATCCGCGACGAGGGCGACGACGCCTTCAGCGACTACAGCTCCACCGAGATCTGGATAATGGTGCGCAAGTCGTTTTGAGTCGCCCCTTCTGCCCCGGCGCGTTCTGAGCGGTTCTAGGAGCAATCATGGCCGAAGAAAGCCTGAGCGAGCTGTCCGTGCCCCAATCGCGTAAGGGGGGCTTCCGGTTCCCCAGCGCCGTGACGATGCTGGGGATCGTCATGGTCCTGGTCTGGGTGGCGGCCCTGTTCATCCCGGCCGGGCACTATGCCCTGGACGCCGACGGCTCCCCGATCCCGGGGACCTTCGAGCCTATCGAGTCGCCTCTGACCTTCGGCGAGCGGGTCGAGCAACTGATCCTCGCCCCGGTCAACGGGATCTACGGGCTGCTGAGCCCGGTGGCCGGGGTCGTCGACACCGAGATCGTCGGTCGGCTGTTCGGCCAGATCGGCATCATCGTCTTCATCATGTCCATCGGGGCCTTCATCTCCATCAGCTTCGCGACCCACAGCCTCGAGGTGGCGGTGGCGGCGCTCGCCAACCGCCTGCGTACCCGGGGCTGGCTGCTGATCACGGCGGTCATGGTGCTGTTCTCCCTACTCGGAACCACTATGGGCTTCTCGGTGGAGACGCTGGGCTTCTACGCCCTCTTCATCCCGCTAATGGCGGCGCTTGGCTACGACCGCCTCGTCACCGCCGCGATGATCATCGTCGGCTCGGTGATCGGGGTCATGGCGGCGACGGTCAACCCATTCTCCATCGGGGTCGCCGCCGGCGAGGCCGGGGTCGGTATCGGCGACGGCATCGTCCTGCGGCTCGTCCTGTGGGTGCTGCTGACCGCGATGGCCGTCGGCTGGGTGTTACGCTACGCGGCACGGGTGCGGGCGGATACGAGCGCCTCGCTGGTGGGATTCGACGAGAAGAGCGCCCCGCGGGACGCATCGGTCCCCGATTCCGTGGCTGATCAGGCTGCCGATGACGCGGAGGGCAGCGACGAGGGCGGCGCGGGCTCGAACCTGGCCCAGCGGACCCTCACCGGCACCCAGAAGTGGGTGCTCGTGATCACGGCCCTCGCCTTCGGACTCATGATCTTCTCGGTCATCCCCTGGGCCAGCCTCCTCGGCGGCACCACGGGACCGGCGGACTATTACGTCACCCACGAGGTCGCAGGGGTCGAGCCCTTCTGGTTCGAGCTGGACTGGTGGTTCCCCCAACTGGCGATGTTGTTCCTGATCGCATCGGTGACGGTGGGCCTGGTGGCGCGGATGGACGAACGCGAGATCGTGCGGCTCATTGCCGCCGGTGCCTCGGACATGATGGGACCCGCCATGGTCATCCTCCTGGCGGGCGGGGTCTCGGTGATCATGACCAATACCCAGACCCTCGGCACCATCCTGAATGCGATGGAGCAGCTCATCACCGGGGCCTCCGCGGCGGCCTTCGCCATCGCCACCATGGTGGTGAAC
>JBAPYD010000609.1:0-3103 GCA_049284555.1 Chromatiaceae bacterium
GCCCGGGTCAGCGCCGCCCGCGTGGGGGTGGCCCAGGCGGAGCTGGAGCGGACCCGTCTCGTGGCCCCTTTCCCGGGGGTGGTCGCCGAGGTCTCGGGGGAGCTCAACGAGTACGTCACCCCCTCGCCGCCTGGCATCCCCACGCCGCCCGCGGTGGACCTGATCGACGACAGCTGCTTCTACATCTCGGCCCCCATCGACGAGGTGGATGCCGCCCGGGTCAAGCTCGGCCAGGCCGCCCGGATCAGCCTGGACGCCTTCGGCGAGCGCAACCTCCAGGGCGAGGTCCGCCGCATTGCGCCCTATGTGCTGGACGTGGAGAAACAGGCCCGCACCGTCGAGGTGGAGGTGGAGATCCTGGACCCGGCTCCCGAGACCCCGCTGCTCGCGGGCTACAGCGCCGACGTGGAGATCGTGATCGAGCGTCGGGAGGGCGTGCTCAGCATCCCGACGGGCGCCGTGCGGGTGGGGGAGCCGCCGAGCGTCCTGCTGCTCGATCCAGGAAGCGGGCTCATCGAGGCCCGAGAGATCGAGACGGGGATCTCCAACTGGGAGCAGACCCAGGTCGCGGCGGGACTTGCCGCGGGCGACCAGGTGATCCTCTCCGTCGACCGCGAAGGGGTGGAGGAAGGCGCGCGGGGCGTGGCCGAGGGCTCGGGGTCTTGATCGAGCTTGCCGGACTGCAGCGGACCTTCCAGGTCGGCGATCAGCCGGTCCATGCCCTGCGTGACCTCTCGTTGACCCTGGCGGCGGGCGAGTACGTGGCCGTCATGGGTCCGTCCGGGTCCGGAAAGACCACGCTGCTCAACATCCTCGGCCTGCTGGACCGTCCCGACGCGGGCTCCTACCGCCTCGCCGGCGTCGAGACCACCACCCTGGACGAGGAGGCGAGGGCCAAGCTGCGTCGGGAGCGCATCGGGTTCGTCTTCCAATCGTTCCATCTGATCCCCCGACTCACCGCCTTCGAGAACGTGGAGCTGCCCCTCGTACTGGCTGGCCTCGCCCCCAGGGAGCGTCGGCCCCGGGTGGCGACTATGCTGGAGGCGGTGGGTCTGACGCCCCGGGCCCACCATCGCCCCGACCAGCTCTCGGGGGGCCAGCGCCAGCGGGTGGCGATCGCCCGCGCCACCGTCATGGAGCCCGGCCTGATCCTGGCGGACGAGCCCACGGGCAACCTGGACCAGGCCTCGGGGGAGGAGGTGATCCGGACCCTGGAGGGACTCAACGATCGGGGGATGACGCTCGTGGTGGTGACCCATGATCCCGCCATCTCGGGGCGGGCACGGAGACGCATCCGCATGGCCGACGGGGCGGTGGTGGACGACCAGATCGCCGCGGGCGCGCCGCCCAGCCGACAATGACGCATGCACGCCCCGGCGGCGGGGGCGGGAAGCTGATTTTCGAGAGAAGCACCCAGATGACTGCGATCCTTCGCGCCATTCAGGCGGACATCACGACGCTACAGGTCGACGCGATCGTCAACGCGGCCAACTCCAGCCTGCTCGGCGGGGGTGGGGTTGACGGGGCGATCCACCGGGCCGCCGGACCGGAGCTCCTCGCGGAATGCCGCCTGCTCCACGGCTGTCCGACCGGGGAGGCCAGGCTCACGCGTGGCTACCGGCTTCCGGCCCGCTACGTGATTCACACGGTGGGTCCCGTCTGGCACGGGGGCGCGCAGGGGGAGGCGGGTCTTCTGGCCTCGTGCTACCGGCGCTCGATCGAGGTGGCGGCGGCGCAGGGCGTCCACTCCATCGCCTTTCCCGGGATCAGCACGGGGGTCTATGGCTATCCGGTGGAGCAGGCCGCGGCGATCGCCGTCGAGACGACCCGGGCGACGGTGCCTGCGTACCCGGTGATCGGGGAGGTCATCTTCTGCTGCTTCTCCCCGGCGGACCTGGCCGTCTATCAGGGGTTCCTGGGCGCCGCCGAAGGCGGGTGACCCCGAGGCAACGCCCCTCATGCGGATCGCCGACACCTTGCACAGTGCCGGGGCAGCCCTGACCTCCCATCCCGGCCGAAGCTGGCTGACCCTGCTCGCCATGGCGCTGGGAACCACGGCGGTGGTGATGCTCTCTGCCCTCGGGGAGGGGGCGCGGCGTTTCGTGCTGGACGAGTTCACGAGCCTCGGCACCCACTTGCTGATCGTCTTCCCGGGCCGCAACGAGACCACCGGCGGACCTCCCCCCCTGCTGGGCGAGACCCCCCGGGACCTGACCCTGGGCGACGCCCTCGACCTGCTACGCTCGCCCCACGTCGAGCGCATCGCCCCCTTGTCCATCGGATCGGCCCCGGTCTCGGCGGGCGGTTTGTCCCGGGAGGTCAACGTGCTGGGCTCAACCAGCGACTTCCTCGACGTGCGCCGCCTGGACCTGGCGGCGGGACGCTTCCTTCCGGGAGGCGATCCCGAGCGGGCAAGCCCGGTGGCGGTGCTGGGCCAGACCCTGGCGCGGGAGCTCTTCGGCAACGCCAATCCGGTGGGCCGGGTGGTCCGCATCGGGGATCGGCGCTTCCGGGTGATCGGGCTTCTGGCGGCAGGAGGGGTGTCTTTGGGGGATGATCTGGGTGATCTTGCCGTGATCCCCGTGGCGTCCGCCCAGGCCCTGTTCGACAATCCCGCGCTATTCCGTATCCTGGCGCAGGCCACGGGACGGGACGCCCTGGACGCGGCGGCCGAGGACATCCGTACCATTGTCCGCGCGCGGCACGAGGGGGAGGACGACATCACCGTGATCACCCAGGACGCCATGCTCTCCACCTTCGATCGGATCCTGGGCGCACTCACCCTGGCGGTGGCCGGGATCGCCGCCATCAGCCTGACGGTCGCGGGGGTGCTGATCATGAACGTCATGCTGGTCGCGGTCTCCCAGCGTACCTCGGAGGTGGGGCTGCTGAAGGCCCTGGGGGCGCGGCGATCCCAGGTGCTGGGGCTCTTCCTCACCGAGGCCCTCCTCCTGGCCGGGGCCGGGACCCTCGCGGGCATCGCCCTGGCCTACGCGGGGCTCTGGCTCGTCAACACCCAGCTCGAGACCTTCAAGCTGGTGGCCCCCGCCTGGGCCCCCCTGGCGGCGGCGGGGGTCTCCCTGGGGGCGGGGCTCGTCTTCGG
>JBAPYD010000610.1:0-12309 GCA_049284555.1 Chromatiaceae bacterium
GGCGGGGCACCCATGACCTGTACCGGCACCTCGAATCATTCTAGGTGCGCCTTTGCCGGGCTCAAATGCAGCCAGACGTCTGCTGGCCCAGGGGGAAACGGTTGATGCGATTGTCGATCCGTAGCAAGTTGTTCCTGACCCACCTACTGGCGGTGCTTCTCGTCTCCGGGAGCGTCGGGAGCTACTTCTATTGGACCGCTGTCCAAAGTTTGACCGAGAACATACAGGCGCGCTTGGAAAGCACCGCCGCCCTCTCCGGCCAGATCCTGGACGCCAAGGAGCTGGATTCGATCCGCAGCGCGGAGGACCGCAACCAACCGGTCTACAAACATTATCTGACGCTGCTGCGCAACCTTAGGGCCACCAACCCGGACATCGCCTTCCTATACATCATGCGGCTCGACGGGGGGCGGATCTTCTTCGTAATCGACTCGGACGAGTCGGACGAGCAGGCGTCCCCGGGGCTTGAGTACGTCGAGCGCATGCCGGCACTGGTGCGTGGATTCCAGAGACCCTCGGCGGACGAACAGGTCTATTCGGACGACTGGGGCGCTTTCATGTCCGGTTACGCCCCGTTGCGCAACGGCAACGGAGAGTACCTGGTAGGGCTCGACATGCGCGCCGACGAGGTCCAGAGGAAGCTCTATACCGTACGTACGGCCGGCGCCGTTTCGCTCGCCGCCTCGGTGCTGCTCGCCATACTGTTCAGCCGAACCCTTTCCTCGAGGGTCACCAAACCCGTGCGCATGCTCATCGCCCGCTGCCGGGCCATCGCCGAGGGAGACCCGGACGAGCAGGTCCGGATCCGCAGTGGCGACGAGCTCGAGGAGCTGGTCGACGCCTTCAACACCATGTCAAGGAAGCTCATGGAGAGTCGGGCCCAGGCGGAGGAGGCTCAACGGTCCCTGGAGCACGCGCGGGACCTCCTGGAGCTGCGGGTGGCGGAGCGGACCCGGGACCTGATGCAGGCCAACGAGCGACTCCTTCACGAGGTGTCGGAGCGAGCCCGCGCCGAGGAGCAGCTGGCCCTGGCCGCTCGGGCCGATCCCCTGACCGGCCTGATGAACCGACGCGCGATGCTCGAGCAGTTGGAGTACCAATCGGCGCGCGCCCAGCGCGGTGGAACACCCTTCTCGCTGATCCTCGCGGACCTGGACTACTTCAAGTCCATCAACGACACCCACGGGCACGATGCCGGAGATCAGGCGCTGATCGAGATTGCCGGACAGCTCAGACAGGAGCTAAGGGCCCAGGATCTCGTGGCCCGTTGGGGCGGGGAGGAGTTCCTCGTGCTCCTGCCGGACACGGACCTCGAGGGCGGGCTGGTGGTGGCCGAGGATCTACGGGAGGGCGTGGCAGCCCGCACGCTCAACATCGGCAGCGAGTCCGTGCGGCTCACGCTGAGCCTCGGGGTCGCGCGCTGCGCAACAGGCCAGCCCTTCAACGAGTGCGTCAAGGCGGCAGACAGCGCCCTCTACCGGGCGAAGGTCCAAGGCCGCAATCGGGTGGTGGCCGCACCCTGCTCCGACTCGGCAGCCAAGGCCGCAGCCTGACGAGAACTCGACCGAATGCGCTTCGCGCCCGGGCCAGGGATGGCGCGGCATTCTCGGCGGCTGCAAGCCGTTGAAAATGGAGCGTCCCGAGACTCGCGCGTCTCGGGACGCGAGCAGATCAAATGCAGGGACGACATTTGATCAGTATCTCCCGAGTGGATAACCGGCGGCCCGAGCATGCCATCGCGTCGTTGGACTTCGCCCCCGGGCGCAGTCCCGGTGGTAACGCAGGCAGCGACCCAGACGCCACGCTACCGGACAAGGTGGAGTCGCGTCGCCTTGGGCCTCGGAGACTCGTCGGGCTCTGAGCCACGCCGATAGGAGATCGTGACGGCCTCATTGCCGAGCAGCCGCCGCAGCCGCTTCAAGAGGGCATCCGCCGGCTGGACCCGCCAGGCATCCCCGCAGACGAGTCGGCCCACGGCCCCGGGGCGCCGATAGTCGATCAGAACCCGCAGGTCCCCGCCCCGGTAGGGCTCCAGGAGTGCGTGCACCTCGTCCACCAGGGCGACGCCCCCTTGGTGAGCCCGCGGGTCCGAGAGATCCAAGGTCAGGGCCAGGTGCTCGGCCTCCGCCTCCCGTGCCTGCTCGAAGGTGCGCAGGTCCTCGGCCCGCAGGGACCAGGCGTCGCGGAACTCGTCGAAGCTCAGGGATGCGGTGACAACCAGGATCTGGTCGGGGACCAGGAGGTTGCGCACCTGCTCGTAGAGCGGGGCGAAGACGACCACCTCGATGCGTCCTGTGCGGTCGTCCAGGAGCACAGAGCCCATGCGCCCCCTTTGGGTCTTCCCGTGACGCACCGTGACCACGAGACCGGCGACCGTGCGCCGCTCCCTGCGGGCCGCGGCCCAGCTCCGGCCGCCCCCCTGACCCGAATCCCCGTTCGTTTCGTCGTCCGCGACGGGCGCGGGACGCTCGATCTCCAGGATTCGGCCCAGACGGTTCGCGGCGCCCACCATGGCGTCGATTTCCGCCTCGTAGCGGTCGATGGGATGACCGGTAAGGTAGAGCCCCAGGGTCTCCCGCTCCCCGGCGAGGCGCTGCTCGTCGTCCCACTCCTCCCGCACTGGAACGGTGATCTGCCGGTCCGATTGATGACCTCTGCTTGAGGCGATGTCGCCAAACAAGTCTTGCTGACCCGCCGCCTGGGTGTCGCGCTGCTGCTCTGCGGCCTTCAGCGCCAGGGGCAGATGGGTCATGAGGGTCGCGCGATTGGTGGCCAGCCCATCGAGGGCGCCCGCCCGGATCATCGCCTCGAGCACGCGACGATTGGCCTTGTGCAGGTCGATGCGCAGGCAGAAGTCCCAGAGGTCCCGGAAGGGACCGCCCGAGCGGCGCGCCTCCAGGACGGACTGGATCGCGGATTCGCCGACCCCTTTGATGGCACCCAACCCGTACACCACGGTGCCCTCGCCCGCGATGGTGAAGCGATAGTCGGAGCGGTTGACGGCGGGGGACTCCACCTTGAGCCCCAGATCCCGGCACTCATCGATCAGGGTGACCACCTTGTCCGTGTTGTCCATGTCCGCGCTCAGCACCGCGGCCATGAAAGCGGCCGGGTAATGGGCCTTGAGCCAGAGGGTCTGGTAGGAGACCAGGGCGTAAGCGGCACTGTGGGACTTGTTGAATCCGTAGCCGGCGAACTTCTCCATCAGGTCGAAGATGTGGGCGGCGAGGCTGGGCTCCACGCCCCGGACCTCGGCGCCCTCCTGGAAGATGGCGCGTTGCTTGGCCATCTCCTCCGGTTTCTTCTTGCCCATGGCGCGACGCAACAGGTCGGCGCCGCCCAGCGTGTAGCCCGCCAGCACCTGGGCGATCTGCATCACCTGCTCCTGGTAGAGGATGACCCCGTAGGTGGGCTTGAGGATGGGCTCCAGGTCCGGGTGCGGATAGGCCACGGCGGCCCGCCCGTGCTTGCGGTTGATGAAGTCGTCCACCATGCCGGATTGCAGCGGCCCGGGGCGGAACAGGGCCACCAGCGCGGTGATGTCCTCGAAGCAGTCCGGCTGGAGCTTCTTGATCAGCTCCTTCATGCCGCGGGACTCGAGCTGGAAGACCGCGGTGGTCCGACACGACTTGAGCAGCGCGAAGGCATCAGGGTCGGCAGGGTCGATGCGATCGATGTCGACGGGGGAGGATGTCTCCTGACGCGCCGCGTTGATGGTCTTGAGTGCCCAGTCGATGATCGTGAGGGTGCGCAGACCAAGGAAATCGAACTTGACCAGGCCCACCTGCTCCACGTCGTCCTTGTCGAACTGGGTCACCAGGTTCTCCCCCCCCGGCTCGCAGTAGAGGGGGGCGAAGTCCGTCAGCCGGGTGGGGGCGATGACCACACCCCCCGCATGCTTCCCGGCGTTGCGGGTGACCCCCTCGAGCTTGCGGGCCATGTCGATGAGGGCCCGCACGTCCTCATCGTCCTCGTAGGCCGCCTTGAGGTCCTCGCTCTCCTCCAAGGCCTTCTCCAGGGTCATATGCAGCTCGAAGGGGACCATTTTGGCGACCCGGTCCACGAAGCCGTAGGGATGCCCCATGACGCGGCCCACATCCCGAACCACCGCCTTGGCGGCCATGGTGCCGAAGGTGATGATCTGCGAGACCGCGTTGCGGCCATAGCGGCTGGCGACATAGTCGATGACCCGGTCCCGACCCTCCATGCAGAAGTCCACGTCGAAGTCCGGCATGGAGACCCGCTCGGGGTTCAGGAAGCGCTCGAAGAGCAAATCGTGCTCGATGGGATCCAGATCCGTGATCCCCAGCGCGTAGGCGACGAGGGAGCCGGCGCCGGAGCCACGCCCCGGACCCACCGGGATGCCGTTCTTCTTGGCCCAGGCGATGAAGTCCGCCACGATCAGGAAGTAGCCGGGGAAGCCCATCTGGGCGATGACCCCGAGCTCCAGCTCCAGGCGCTCATCGTAGACGCGCCGCCACGCCGCCTCGCCCGGAGCTGCTGCGGATGCACCGGCGTGGGCGCCCCGCGAGAGTCGCTGCTCCAGCCCCCGACGGGTCTCGGCGGCGAAGTAACCGTCGATGGTCATCCCCTCGGGGATCGGAAATGCCGGGAGGCAGCTCCTGCCCAGGGACAGCTCCAGGTTGCAGCGTTTGGCGATCTCGACCGAGTTCTCCAGCGCCTCGGGGCAGTCCGCGAAGAGGACGGCCATCTCCGCGGGGCTGCGCAGAAACTGCTCCTCGCTGTAGCGGCGAGGTCGGCGAGGATCGTCCAGGGTACGGCCCTCATGGATGCAAACCCGCACCTCATGGGCCTCGAAGTCGTCCCGCGTGAGGAAGCGCACGTCGTTGGTCGCCACCACCGGCACCCCCTTGAGCATGGCGAGATCGACGCTGCCCTCGATCAGCTCCGCTTCCTGCTCCCGTCCGGTGCGGATCAACTCCAGGTAATAGCGGTCACCGAAGACGCGGAGCCAGTGGTCCAGCAAGGTCTCCGCCTGGGCCCTGCCGCCCGAGAGCAGGGCCTGGGCCACGTCCCCCCCGGGACCGCCCGAGAGTGCGATCAGCCCTTCCGCGGACTCCGAGATCCACTCCCGTTCCACCTGAGGCACCCCCAGGTGCTGGCCCTCCACATAGGCGCGGGAGATCAGCCCGGTGAGGTTGCGGTAGCCGACCTCGTTCTGGACCAGGAGCACGAGCCGGTGGGGATTGTTGACATCGGTCGGGCTACGCACCCAGAGATCGGCGCCAGCGATCGGCTTGATACCCGCGCCGAGCGCCGCCCGGTAGAAGCGCACGAGGGCGAACAGGTTGCACTGGTCGGTCACCGCCACCGCAGGCATGCCTCCCGCGGCCGACGCCTTCACAAGTGGCTTGACCCCCACCAGTCCGTCCACGAGGGAGTACTCGGTATGCAAGTGAAGGTGCACGAAACGGGGGTCCATGGGCGGCGAAGTCCGGGGGGCAAACGATTAGGGAAACGCGGAGCAAAGGGGCTCGCCTCCGGGCCACCGATGGCCCGGCCTGCTCAACGGCTGTAACCCGTTGAACATGCGGCACTTCAAAAGTCGCGCCTCTTGAAGTGCGAGCTGATCAGTGGCCAGGATGGCCTTTGATCAGCATCTCCTTAGACGATCGGCCTCAGTCTAACATCGCTGCCCGGCGGCGCCGGGGACCAGAGAGCCGACGCGCCCCCGACGTCCGCGCCTTGGGATTGACGCGTCTCGGGGCGCGGGCTGATCTAGTGCCGAGACGGCTTCTGATCTGTATCTCGAGCGTGGTTATTGAATCACGCACCCCGATGCACGGTTGCGTCCGCCGAGCTTCGCCTGGTAGAGGGCGGCGTCCGCCGCTTCGAATAGCTCAAAGACGCTTCGCGAATCGCTCGGCTGTACGGTGCAGAAGCCAAAGCTGAGGGTAGGAAACTCCCATGCTTCGAAGGTGCCCCTTGCCAATTGCGCCCGGTTTCTCTCAATACCCTCCAGGATGCGGGAAACACCCATGCGCTCGGTCTCTGGCGCAATGATCGCGAATTCGTCCCCCCCTATCCGCGCGGCCAGATCCGTGCGACGACGGGCGGCGCGCAGGAACAGGCTCGCCACGGAGCGCAGGATCGCATCGCCGACCGCGTGTCCGTATTGGTCGTTGTAAGTCTTGAAACCGTCGATGTCCGAGACGATCAGGGTCAACGGACGGCCCGATCGGATTCCCCGCACCCACTCACGCTCCAGAAACTCCTCGAATGCCCGACGGTTAGGGATAGCGGTCAACTGATCTACCAGGGCGTCACGCTGCCGGGTCAAGGACGTGACAATGGCCTCATGGGAAACCTGATAAATCTGTCGAGAGAGGATGAACAGCAAAGAGTAATAGATCGGAATAGCCAGGGCGACCACCGTATGAGGGCTCCCCTGCTCAAGGCCCAGCCGCAGGGCGAGAGGAACGACGACGGGCGTGCAGAATACGAGATAGGCGTATCGGTGAAACGACAACAAGACGGTCGAGGCCGCTGTCATCGCCACAAGAACGAGAGCAAGAAACATGCCGTGGCCAGGCTGACCAGGCATATTGAAGAGGAGCGCGGCACTTCCCCAGAGTAGCCCCGAGGCCAAGGTGCCAAAGAGAAAACGCCCCTCGAGTTGCCGCACTTCACCGACCTCAAGGGGCTGGCGCGCAAGCTGGCGGCCCATGAGCCAGCGGGTAAGGTTCAACAGTATCAGTACGGCAAGCCATGCCGACAGCCGAGTCTGTGACGCAACCGGCCACAACCCGGACACCAAGACCGCCCCGCCGGATACATTCGCCAACAGGACGATCCAGGCGTGCCTGAATATGACGCGAAGATGCTCCGCCCTGGCGAGTAGATCGACGTCCTGCGATGTGCCTTCTTCCGCGTCCGACGTGGGTTGGTCTCCGCGGGAAGACTTCATAACTTGATCACCTACCGATTCGAATTCGCTTCTGACTGGGGGCCCTCCGAGCCGATTCATCATCTCACAATCGTGTGCCGGAAAGTGCCTGGCGATACCTGACAATTGCGCGTCGCGAGCAGCGAGCGGCGAGGATTCCGAGACTGGCCAGCCACCTAGATCGTTGGAGAACGAAACGACGGCTTAGCTAAGGCATGTCCATGCGTCGCACGGACTGCGTGCAGGACCTGCGCCGGGATTGCCCGGTTTCGCTGCGGCCGATGCCGCTGGGCCGGGGTTGTCGTGCCCAGCACAATCAGGTCGCCGCACCTGGCGTACGGCTCCCTAAGCTGACAAGCCAGGTGACGCCGCGGCCGGGGCGGGTGAGGGCGAGGAAACTCAGAGTTTCCGGTTACTCGCGAGGGCCGCGATGGCAGCCGCCGCCTCGGCGCCGTGCTCCCGGTGAAGCGTCAGCATCCCCCGGGCCAGATTCTCCCAATGGTCGCGGGCCCGGTCCGCCAGCTCGGCGAACACGCGGGAATCGCCCACCCCCGCCGCCGAGCGCTCCCACCAGTGCTGGTAGGCGCTGAGCAGGCTCGGAAAGACCTCCTTGCGCATGGCAGTGAGATTACCCACGTAGAAGTGCAGTGAGGCGGGCTCATCCACCTGGGCCAAGGCGGGAAGGGTAACGAGACAGTCGGCGAGATGGTCGCGCACGGCCCTGGCCATGAGCTCGGCCGGGGTGTGGGCCAGGTCCAGCACCATGCGGTTCCAGTCCGGGCCCAGGCGCTCACCGGCCGCGTATTCCCCCTGCTCGTGCAGCAGCACGGCGCGGATCTCGTGATCCGTCATGGCGTCGAGCGCCTCTTCCAGGTCGCCCTCGAAGTCGTAGCAGGCAAAGGCGCGGCCGAGCGCGTTGTCGGGCCGGCTCCAGCGCCAGCTCTCGAGCTTCTCCCAGAGCATGCGGCGAAGCGATTCCCTTCGCAGGAAGATGCTGTGCCCGAGGGTCATGGCGGGTGGGGCAGTGAGGTCTCGGGCATGCTCCTCGGCAGAGACGAATACGGCATAGTCGCCGCTTCGCTGGGTGCATTCGAGGTCCCCGAGGAAGAAATGGGGCTTGGCACGGGCACCCAGGCCGGCGCTATAGACCAACCCCTCCTGCGCCAGTTGCTCGTTGATGGTCTCGGTATCGAAGGGGTCGAAGGTGCGCCCCCCAATGGGCAATGGCTTGAGCTCCGCCCCCTCCAGGTCCTCCCACAGCCGCTCGCGGGCGGCCAGCCAGTCACCCACCTGCTCCCGCTCCAGAACGGCCCCGTAGGGCAGCTGCTTCTCCCATCGAAAATACTCCCGCATCTTCATCAAATACACGCAAAGGGAGTAGTCCGCTCCGTGGCGGGCATCGGAGACATTGCAGTTGTGCTGCACGGTCTCGGCGAGGGACTTGAGGACTGGATCGGTCATTCGGGGCACCTCGGGACTGGGGGTCGGGGCCGACGGCCCGCCGGTGGAATCTTCCCGGCCATCCGGGGACCCTAGGGGCTACTCCCCCTGAATCCAAGCGCTGGGGACCCCACATGGAGTGGAATCGGTAGCCCGCGACGGATGCAACGCCGTGCCTCGGGCCCCATCAACGCTCGACGATCCAAAACGAACGGAGGAACGCGTGGCACTGCGCATCAAGAGTCACTGGTGGAACGACGAGAGCGACCGGTCCCTGGCCGAGATCGCGACGGCCCTGGCCTTCATCGCCTGGCGGGTCTCGGTGGACAAGGCGATCAACCTTCACTGTGAGCGCTTCGTCTACCGTGACGATGCACAGCGCCTGGCGGTGGTCCAGGAGTATCTGATCTTCCTGATCCAGATCGCCGATCGCCTCGCCCACGATCTGCTTCCCGATGAGGAACGCCGAACCCTCATCATGGCGCTGGCCCGCAAGGCCATCGAGCACGTGCAGGACAACTGCCAGGACCTGTTGGGCCCCGGCGACTACGGCAGCCCCTTCATCGACCTGCTCAACCGTCGCTCCGAGGAGTATGCCGAATACCAACTGGCAGACGATGGCCCGAGCTACCCCTTCCTGCGCCACCTGGGCTTCGAGATTCAAGCGCTGATGGGCGAGTCCCAGGAGAACCGCTGGGTGATCGATCAGGTGATGGACAAGGACGGTTGGGATGCCTACAAGAGCTTCGCCAAGGCCTTCCGGGACCTCTTCGAATAGACGCGTGCCACAGCCGCGCCACATCTGGGGTTCGATCCCAACCGCCTGTTCGTGCCGTCTGGAGCGAGGCACCCTGGGCCGACGCGATTCGAGCCAAGCACCCGGCGAGCCCGGGCTCGACCCGGGGCCGGTCAGAGGGCCCGCGCCAGGACCACCGCGTCCTCCCGGCCGTTGCGGGCGGGGTAATAGCCGCGGCGCTCGCCGATCTCGCAGAATCCCTCGGAGGCGTAGAGCGCACGGGCAAGGTGGTTGGAGACCCGCACCTCCAGAAAGGCGGTGTCGGTCCCTTTTGCCCGGGCCAGGGCCAACAGACGGCGCAGGAGCAAGCGACCGAGACCCATCCCCTGCCAACGCGGGTGTACGCACAGGTTGAGCACGTGACACTCGCCGGCCCCGACGGACATGATTCCGTAGCCCACCACCTGCCGGTCCAGGTCCACGACCCAGCAGTTATAACCGACGCGCAGGCAGTCACTGAAGATGTCGGCAGCCCAGGGGAACTCGTAGGCCGCCCGCTCGCAGTCCACCACCGCCTCGATATCCTGATCCCGCATCGGCCTCAGGGTGACATCCGGGTCCAGCGCGACGGCGCTCATGATTCGGTCTCGGTCGATGCCTTCGAATGAAGGGGCCTCGGCGCCCAAGCCCCGAAGTCCCCCGTCCTCAACTTAAGCTATTCGCCACCGACGACACCAGCCTTTCACGGAATTTTTTCGGGGAGATGGCAACGGCGGCACGGTCGCGCCCCCCATCGGCTTTGCGGTTATAGTTGGGCGGGTCCGCCTCGGCCCCCTCGGGGGCCGAGAGCACCCCGGACGCCGGCCCGATCAACCTGTGGGAGATCCTTGAGATGTCGCAACCCCAGATGGTCACCCTCGACGGTAACGAGGCCGTCGCCTACATCGCCCACATGACCAACGAGGTCATCGCCATCTACCCCATCACCCCGGCCTCCAACATGGGGGAGTGGTCGGACGAGTGGTCCGCGCTCGGGGTCAAGAACCTATGGGGCACGGTCCCCGACGTGATCGAGATGCAGAGCGAGGCCGGGGCCGCGGGGGCCATCCACGGGGCCCTCCAGGGAGGCTCCTTGGCGACCACCTTCACCGCCTCCCAGGGACTCCTGCTCATGATCCCCAACATGTACAAGATCGCGGGAGAGCTCAGCCCGACGGTCCTGCACGTATCGGCCCGCGCCCTGGCTGCTCAGGCCCTTTCGATCTTCGGGGACCACTCGGACGTCATGGCCTGTCGGGCCACCGGCTACGCCATGCTGTGCTCGGCCTCGGTCCAGGAGGCGATGGACTTCGCGCTGATCAGCCAGGCGGCCACCCTGGAGTCCCGGGTGCCCTTCCTGCACTTCTTCGACGGCTTCAGGACCTCCCATGAGGTGGCCAAGATCGAGCGCCTATCCGTCGAGCAGATCCGCGCCATGATCGACGAGGACCTGGTGCAGGCCCACCGAAGCCGGGCCCTGAATCCAGACCACCCGGTGATCCGTGGGACCTCCCAGAACCCCGACGTCTATTTCCAGGGGCGCGAGACCGTCAATGGATACTACAACGCGGTGCCGGGCATCGTGCAGAGGGCGATGGAACGATTTGGCACCCTCACCGGACGCCACTACCGCCTCTTCGAGTACGTGGGCGCACCGGACGCCGAACGGGTGATCCTTCTGATGGGCTCGGGGATCGGCGCGGCGGAGGAGACGGTGGGCACCCTGGCGGCAGGGGGCGAGAGGGTGGGGCTGATCAAGGTGCGCCTCTTCCGCCCCTTCGACCCGGCCTCCCTGCTCGCCGCCCTGCCGGTGACCGCCAGCCGACTCGCGGTGCTCGACCGCACCAAGGAGCCAGGGGCCGACGGGGAGCCCCTGTACAAGGACGTCATCACGGCCCTGGCCCAGGCGGTGGCCGACGGACGCATGGCCGCCATGCCGCGGGTGATCGGCGGACGCTACGGGCTCGCCTCCAAGGAGTTCACCCCGGCCATGGTCAAGGCGGTGCTCGACGAGCTGGCGGCGGACAAGCCCAGGACCCAGTTCACCGTCGGCATCCATGACGACCTGACCCATCTGAGCCTCCCCTGGGACCCCAGCTTCAAGTATCGCGCACCCGGGGTGACGGCCTGCGTCTTCTACGGCCTGGGATCGGACGGGACCGTCTCCGCCAACAAGAACTCCATCAAGATCATCAGCGAGGAGACCCCCAACTACGGGCAGGGCTATTTCCAATACGATTCCAAGAAGGCCGGGGCGGTCACCATCTCCCATCTGCGGTTCGGCCCCAGCCCCATCCAGAGCACCTATCTCATCGGGGACGGGGAGGCGAGCTTCGTCGCCTGCCACCAACCCACCTTCATCAACCGCTACGACATGCTGGCCAAGGCCGGGCCCGGCGGCGTCTTCCTGCTCAACTCGCCCACGCCGCCGCAGCGCGTCTGGAACGACCTGCCCCGGCGCATGCAGCAGCAGATCATCGACCAGGGGTTGTCCTTCTTTGTGATCGACGCCTACGCCATTGCCGAGCGAACCGGCATGGGGCGGCGCATCAATACGATCATGCAGACCTGCTTCTTCGCCATCTCCGGGATCCTGCCCCGGGAGGAGGCCATCGCCCGGATCAAGGAGGCGGTCAAGAAGACCTACGGCAAGAAGGGCCAGCGCCTGCTCGAGCGCAACTACGCCGCGATCGACGAGGCCCTCGGTGGGCTCCACCAGGTGCAGGTCCCCGGGCAGGTCACGAGCACCTTCGATCGGCCTCCCACGGTCCCGGCCGACGCGCCGGAGCTCGTGCGCACCGTCACCGCAACCCTGATCGCCGATCAAGGGGACAGTCTCCCCGTAAGCCTGATGCCCGCCGACGGCACCTGGCCCACCGGCACCACACGCTTCGAGAAGCGCAATATCGCGCTCAAGCTCCCAAAGTGGGAAGAAGACCTATGCACCCACTGCGGCAAGTGCCCGCTGGTCTGCCCCCATGCTGCGATCCGTGCCAAGGTCTACCCGGAGTCCCTCACCGCACAGGCCCCGGCGAGCTTCCAGCACGTCCAGATCAAGGGCAAGGACTTCCCCGCCGACCACCACATCACCTACCAGGTGGCACCCGACGACTGCACGGGCTGCGGACTTTGCGTCGACGTCTGCCCCATCCGGGACCGGAAGGACCCTAACCGCAAGGCCCTCAAC
>JBAPYD010000611.1:0-7213 GCA_049284555.1 Chromatiaceae bacterium
CCCCGGGGTGCTCGCCCGTGGGCTCTGTGCCCGGGTCGGCCGCTGAGGCATCCGCGGCCGACCCGCGGTCCAGCAAGCCGGCGAGCGGGTGATCTGGACCCGCACCGTTCATCGACCCGTAGGACAACCAGCCGGCGACCAACAACAGCGTCGCGGCGGCCGCCGCCGCGAAGACGGGCCGCACGGCAGGCGGCGGAGTCTTGGCCTCCATCCGCTCCCCCTGCACCTCCCGGGCCGCCTTGGCCACGATGGCAGGCGTCACCTGGTTGGCCCGGGTGACGCATGCCCCCAGCAAGGCTCGGTCGCACAGGATGTTGATCACCCTCGGAACGCCCCCGGAGACCCGGTGGATCCGCTTCACGGCCCCGGCGCTGAAAAGGGGGCGATCCACCCCGGCCACCGCCACCCGATGGCGGATATAGTCACTGGTCTCACTCAGGCTGAAGGGACGGAGGTGGAAGCGCGCGGTGACGCGCTGATTGATCTGGCGCAGCCCCTCGCGCTCCAGCATCCGCCGCAGCTCCGGCTGGCCCACGAGAAAAATCTGTAGGAGCTTGTGCTTGGTGGTCTCCAGGTTGGTCAGGAGACGGATCTGCTCCAAAACCTTCGGCCGCAGGTTCTGGGCCTCGTCGATCATCAGGAGCGGCCTGCGCCCGTTCGCGTGGGACTCCAGCAAATAGCCGTTGAGCAGGTCCACCAGGGGCTTGACGGAACGCTCCCCCTCGGGGACCCGGATGCGGAACTCGTCGCAGATATTGAGCAGCAGCTCGTTGGCGGTCATGGCCGGGTTGAGGATCAGGGCCACATCCACGCCTTCCGGCAGCTGCTCCAGGAAGGCTCGGCAGACCGTGGTCTTGCCCGTTCCCACCTCGCCGGTCAACAACACAAATCCGCCGCTCTCCCCTGCCCCGTAGAGCAGATGAGCCAAGGCCTCCTTGTGCTGCTCGCTGAGGAAGAGGTAATGGGGATCCGGGGCTATGGAGAAGCTCGGCTCCTTGAGTCCGAAATACTTGGGATACACAGCAACTGCTCGGGGATCTAGGCTTGAAGGGACCTTGGCGGCCTGAGGACGGCAACGAGGCCCGGGGCGCGATGTCGGGAGGTTAGTCAGGCACCTGGCAACCGTCAAGCGCTTGCCTGCTCAGCGGGTGTCCAGAGACGCGCGAGTCCAGAGACCCCCCACTTCTCGATGACATCGCCCCGCATTGGGAAGTCATCCCGACCGTCCAAGTGCAGAAAATCGCCATGTAATTGATCTGGATTTGCATCCAAAGGGAAAAATATGCGCCATGCTTGGAGTCAACGCGTATTGACAAGGAAAGGGTTTTGCGTTAGTGCATCAGAAAATAATGATATTGGCCACGGATAGGCGCCCCGGGAATGGGCACACCGATTCCTGCTACACCAATCGAGCCATCACAATGCCACCTACGGTGGAGGAGTAAATCCATGCTTGCAACGGAAATCACGACTCGCGACCTGGAGCTGAATCGTAAAGGCCACCTGGCCCGATTCGACGATTGGAGCAGGGACATCGCGGAAGCGCTGGCGGACGAGGAAGGTCTGACACTCTCGGAGTGCCATTGGAACGTCATCAACTTCCTCAGGGGCTATTACGCCACCCATGAAATCCCGCCTTCGCCCCGAGTGGTCATCAAGACCATCGGCCACGAGATCTCCGCCCACGTCCCCTGCAAGCATAAACACCTGCAGTCCCTCTTCCCGAAGGGCGGCCTAAAGCAGGCCTGCCGAATCGCCGGCTTGCCGGACTACTACTGCCCCTGCTGAGAGAGGGCCACTTCAGCCCTCAGGGGAAGCGCACCAGACCAGCGCTTCGCCAGGGAGATGCTGACCCGTGTCCCGAGGCGCGCGCGTCTCGGGACACGCCATTTTCAGGGGCTTAAGGTGCGTGAATATGGCGGGCCCTCCCTGGCCCGGTGCGGAACCGCAATGGACCTGCGCTTCCCTGGCGCTCATAGGGCATCGAGGTGCAGCACCGGCGGCTCGCACCGGGTCCCGCGACAGCGATAGGCACGGGAGGTGGGCCCGGCCTTCATTCCCGCGAGGGTCCCGGGCAGGCCGGTCTCCGCGCCGGGGATGGCGAGCACCAGCCGGCGGGGCCGATAGCCCCGCTGCGCCGTTGCCTGCCAGTCGTCCAGGACCTCGGGGTCGGCCCTGATGATGAGCGTTTCCGGAGGATCGAGTTGCTCCTCCAGGGCGAGAAGCAAGCTCGCGTGGGCATAGGGCATCCGTGCCATGGCCTCCCCGGCGAGCTCCAGGGTACGCCGGGCCGCGTCGAGATAGCGCGCCTCCCCCAAGACATGCCCGAGACGCTGGAGTGCGAAGGCGGCGATCCCGTTGCCAGAAGGCAGGGACTCGTCCCCCAGGGGCTTGGGTCGATGGATCAGTGACTCGTGGTCCCTGGCAGTAAACCAGAACCCCCCCGATTCCCAGTCCTGGAACTGATCCAGCAGGACCTCCGCCAGCTCTACCGCCAGGTCCAGATCCGCCCGCGACCAGCGGGTCTGGAGCAGCTCCAGAAGCGCATCCAACAGGTTCGCGTAGTCGTCCAGGTAGGCGTTGAGATGGGCCTTGCCATCCTTGAAGGTCGCGAGCAGACGGCCATCCCGCCACAGGGCGGTGCGGATCAAGTGGAGCGCGGCCTCGGCGGACTCCAGGTAATCCGGACGCCCCAGAACCCGGGCCGCCCGCGCCATGGCTTTGATGGCGAGCGCGTTCCAGGCGGTCAGGATCTTCTCGTCCCTCCCTGGACGCACCCGGCCCTCGCGCTCAGCAAGGAGGGTGGCTCTCGCGGTCGCGAGCAGCGCCCGTGCGGTGTCGGGGTCCAGACCCTGACGCCGCGCGACCTCCTCGGGGTCTCTCCACTGATGCAGGTGCCAGTTCCCCTCGAAGTTGGGGTCCCGGTCCAGACCATAGACAGCGGCAAAGGGGGCGTATTCCGCGGGGGTGAGGAGCGACCTCACCTGCTCCCGATCCCAGACGTAGAAGCGCCCCTCGTGGCCCTCGCTGTCGGCGTCCAGACTGGAGTAGTAGCCCCCCTCCGACGACTGCATCTCCCGCATCAGCCAATCGGCGGTCGAGATCGCGGCATCGCGGAACAGCGGCTCACCGGTGATGGCGTAGGCGTCGCAGCACAGGGCCAGCAGCGGCCCGTTATCGTAGAGCATCTTCTCGAAGTGGGGGATCATCCAGAGGTCGTCCACCGAGTACCGGTAGAAGCCCCCCCCGAGCTGATCGTTGACGCCGCCCCGGACCATGCGCTCCAGGGTTAGCCTGGCCCTGTGCAGGGCGTCCGCATCGGGATGGCCGGCATCCGCGGAGGTGGCATAGCGGCGCAGCAGAAGTTCCAGATCGGTGGGATGAGGAAACTTCGGGGCCTGCCCGAAGCCACCGTGCTGGGCATCGAAGCTGTCCGCGAGCTGGCGCAGGGCCGCATCCCAGAGGGAAAGATCCGGCAGGGTTCCGCCCCCCTCGGGCTCGAGCCCGGCGAAGGCGGTCATCAGGTCCTGGGTCTGGGCCGCGATGGCCTCCTTCTGCTCGCGATAGGCCCGCTCCACCCCCTGGAGGATCTGGGTAAACGATGGCAGCCCGTGGCGCGGCTCGCGGGGAAAATAGGTCCCGGCGAAGAAGGGCTGCTGTCCATCGGGGGTGAGGAAGACCGTCAACGGCCAACCGCCGGGACGGCGGGCCAGGAGCTGGTGGGCGGTCTGATAGACCTTGTCCAGATCCGGGCGCTCCTCCCGGTCCACCTTGATGTTGATGAACAGCGCGCTCATCAGCGCCGCGGTCTCCGGGTCCTCGAAGGACTCATGGGCCATGACATGGCACCAGTGGCACGCCGAATAGCCGATCGAGAGCAGGATCGGCTTGTCCTGCTCCCGGGCCAGGGCCAGGGCCTCCTCACACCAGGGCCACCAGTCCACGGGATTGTGGGCATGCTGCTGCAGGTAAGGGCTTGTGGTCTCCGCGAGCCGGTTGACCGGGGCGTCGGGGGGCGGGTGCGATCGGGACATGGCGAGACTCGGGGCTCGGGCGCGGACGCTGGTCTTCTCGATAGTGGGTGTGTCGGTCGCGAGTTTCCATCATGGCACCCCAGTTCGAGGACTGCGCCCGGGGGGCTGTCCCTTCTGGTAGGCTTCCGCCACGGATCCACTGACGGCGAGCCCGAGCCATGCAACCCACTCCCCTCCTCCTGCGCAAGGATCAGGAGCGCCGCCTGCTCGCGGGCCACTGCTGGATCTACAGCAACGAGGTCGACACCACGGCCACCCCCCTGAAGGACCTCGAGTCGGGCCAGTCGGTGGAGATCCGGAGCGCCTCGGGGCGCTGGATCGGCCACGGCTACGTCAACCCCCACTCACTGATCTGCGCCCGCCTCGTGAGCCGGGACCACGCCCGCCCCCTCACCCCGGCCCTGTGGGTCGCGCGGCTGCATCAGGCCCTCGCCCTGCGGGAGCGGCTCTATGAGCGTCCTTTCTACCGCCTGGTCTTCGGCGAGGCGGACGGGCTCCCCGGACTCATCGCCGACCGCTACGGGGACCTGTTGGGGGTTCAGATCACCACCGCGGGGATGGAGCGGGTGCGCGGCGAGATCCTCGCCGCCCTGGAGCAGGTGCTGCGACCCGGGACCGTGGTGCTGCGCAACGACACGCCCGTGCGGGAGCTGGAGGGGCTGGACCAAGGGACCGAGGTCGTCCTGGGTGAGCCCCCCGATCGGGTCATCCTCACGGAGGGCGGCCCTGGCGGCGCCCTCGAGTTCCTGATCTCCCCCTTGATCGGCCAGAAGACGGGTTGGTTCTACGATCAGGCGGAGAACCGGGCACGCCTCGGGCGCTTCGGGGTCGGGGAGCGGGTGCTGGATGTCTGCAGCTACATCGGGGCCTGGGGTCTGCGGACCGCGGCCCTCGGGGCGCGGGAGGTGACCTGTCTGGACAGCTCCGCGGCCGCCCTGGAGCGGGTTCAGGAGAATGCCGCCCGCAATCGGCTCGGGGATCGGGTCCACACCCTGCAGGGGGATGCCTTCGAGGTCCTGCGGGCCCTCAAGGACGAGGGCCGGCGCTACGACACCCTGATCCTCGACCCCCCCGCCTTCATCAAGCGCCGTCGTGACGAGAAGGAGGGCACCCAGGCCTACAGCCGGCTCAACCGGCTCGCGCTGGAGCTCATCGAGCCGGGTGGACTGCTCGTCACCTCCTCCTGCTCGTTTCATCTGAGCCGGGATGCCTTCCTGAGGGCCGTGCAGCACGCGGGGCGCCGAGCCGGGGTCTCGCTGCAGCTCCTGGGGTCGGGGGAGCAAGGGCCGGACCACCCGGTGCATCCCGCGATCCCCGAGACCGCCTATCTCAAGACCCTTTATCTGCGGGTGCTACCGCCCTTTTGAGGGACGTTCGGCCGTTGGGGACGACCGCCGAAGGGACAGGCCGTGAAGGGCACCAGAGCTTGGTGGACCCGAGGTAGCTTTTTTTCAGAAGGTTACCTAGAATTTTGATTGTCTAGTCTGAGCTACCTCGCTCGTGCCTTCAGCCCTTCAGGATCAGGACCAATGACGAGCCAGAACGCCTATTCCCGCCTGCCGAGCCGCCGGTCCCCAAGGCCAGCCGCGGCCCTCTGCCTCGCCCTAGCCGCCGCCTTCACGCTCGCGGGGTGCGGCAGCGCCCCCCCGACACCAACCGCGACCTCCCAATACGCCGACAAAGTCGTCGTCAGAAAGTCCGAGCGCAAGATGCAGCTGCTGAAGAACGGCGAGGTCATCCGGGAATACCGGATCGCCCTGGGTGCCGCACCGAGGGGCCACAAGTTTCAGGAGGGGGACGAGCGCACGCCCATTGGCGACTACATCCTGGACTGGCGCAACTCCCGCAGCAACTACTACAAGTCCATCCACGTCTCCTACCCCAACGAGCGCGACAAGGCCTTGGCCGAGTTCCTCGGCACCCCACCCGGCGGCATGATCATGGTCCACGGGATGCCGAACCACATTCGGTCCCCCATGGTCCGGGCGGAGTATTCGCGGCGGGACTGGACCGACGGCTGCATCGCCGTCCAGGACCACGAGATGGACGAGATCTGGCGGATGGTGCGGGACGGCACACCGATCCGGATTGTCGATTGATCCCTCATGCACCGCGCCGGTTCCGCTGGCGCACCCGCTTGGGGCTGGTCTTCAGCCGTCGCTAAGATTTGGCACCCGAGGGAAGTCGCGTGCTGACCTCTTGCAATGCGGCCGGGGAAGAGGCAGCCCCGGACCCGTGCGACGCCGACGCACCGCCGCCCGACCAGCAGATTGGCCGCCTCACCTGAGCGGCACCGTGGTGATGTACACCCCGGCCATGCCGTCTTCTTCAGTGCCTCCCTCGACCGCCATCTTTGCGCTGACCGCGAGCCAGTCGCCGCGCAGCCCCTCGCGCTCGAGTCCGACCTCGGTGACCAGGGAGCCGGCCGGTGCCTCTGGATCCACGAACTGGCCGTCGGTGCGCGTATCCAGCACGGTCCAGACATCCTGTCCCGGACGCCGGCCGAGGTAGACGCCCACGACGTCGCGCGCCACGGCCTTGAAGGCGGTGTAGTGCCCTGAGACCGCAACGAAAGCCGAGAAGCGCCAGCGTGCTGGCTCGCCGTCGTCCCCGGCGCCCTCCTCCGCGTGTCCACCGCCCGTGCAGGGGGTCTTGCCCGAGTAGTTCCAGAAGAGAAACTCGTCGAACCGCGCCCCGGTCTTGGCTACCGTCCTAGTTCCGCCGCGTGGCGCGGTGTCGCGGACGAAGATGCCCTGGTGCACCGGGACCTCCTTCTCCTGCCAGCAACCGGTCTCGTCGCAGGTGCTGTCCGGATCCCCGATCGTCTCGCCCGTGTCCTGGCACACGAGCGCCTGATTGCAGTAGGCGATGCGGTCCCGATTGCCTTCCGTCGGGCAGTACAGACGCACGGTACGGGTCTCGGTCCCCCAGGCACCCCAGAAGCCCACGTAGCGGCCGTCGAACGCGCCGCCCTCGCCGAGGTTGTTGAAGGTGGCCTTGACGGACTCGCCGGGGACCCTTTGGCCGATGCTGACCAGGGTCGTGAGCCGCGGACTCGAAAGGCCGAGTTCCGCCAGGTAGATTCCGCCCAGGTTCGGGTTCTCCTCGTCGTCGAAGCCGGCGAACACGACCTGGCCGTCCGCGGCGCTCGGCGGGGAGGTGGAGCCGAAGACCTGGTC
>JBAPYD010000612.1:0-2133 GCA_049284555.1 Chromatiaceae bacterium
TCACGCTCGCTCAACCAACGCACCGATGTACCCCGCAATTCCCCTCACACCACCCACGTGCTCCCAATACCCTTGCGGTTCCGACCACGCTTGCCCCTTTGCTCGCGGACTTTGACGGGACCGTGGGGTTTCTGTTAGGACGTGGCTGGGGGCGCCGCCGCGGGGGCCTGCGGTCCGTTCATGCCGAGTAGCCCGTCCAGCTGGGCCTTCAGCTCCTCGGCGCCGAGCTCGCCGGTGCGGCTGAAGACTCGCCGACCACGCTGGTCGAAGATCACGGTGAAGGGCAGCCCCAGGAGACGGTTGCCGAGGCGGCGAGACAGCTCGATCGACTCCGGGCTTCCGACCAGGACCGGATAGTTGACCGGATAGCGGGCGACGAAGGCGCGGGCATCCTCTGCCCTGTCGATGGCGATGCCGACGAATTGCACGCCCTTGTCCCGGAGGGCCTCCTGGGCCCGAATCATCATCGGCATCTCCCGCACGCAGCCAGGACACCAGCTCGCCCAGTAGTTGATCACCACGATCTGGCCGGACCAGGTGCTGCTCGACACCTCCCGGCCCCCCAGGTCAGGGAGGCTGAAGTCGGGCAGGGTCGTGAGCGGCGATCCCTGCGCAGGGGGGCTGGCCCCCGTCAGGCGTTCTCCCGCGAGCCAGCGCTCCCCCAGGATCGCGGTGCCGATGCTGATCCCGCCCGCCAGGAGGGTGACAACGACGACCTTGAGGGGCTTCATGGCACCGCGCGCCGCAGGTGCTCGGCAAACTGCGCGGCGGGCGTGAAGCCCACCAGGCGATAGTTGCGCAGCTCCTCGCCCGAGGGTCCGAAGAAGAGCAGGGCAGGTGGGCCCGGTATCCCGAATCGGCCCTGCATCAGCGCCTGGTCCTCCGCGTCGTTGGCGGTGACGTCCGCCTGCAGCAGGACGAAGCGGCTCATCTCGGCGATGACCGTCGGGTCGCTGAAGGTATAGCGCTCCATCTCCTTGCAGGCGACGCACCAGTCCGCGTAGAAGTCCAGCATGACCGGCTTGCCGGAGGCAGTGGCGGCCGCCAGCTCCGGGTCCAGGTCCGCGACCGTCTTGACCCGCTTGAAGGCCGCGTGCGCGGCGTCTCCCCCAGGGGCTCCCCCGACCCCGATCCCCCGCAGGGGCTGGAGGGTGTCCTTGCCGCCGGCCGCGGCCCCCACCAACATCAGGGCGCCGTAGATCAGGAGGAAGATGCCCAGGCCTTTCCACAGCTTGCTCCAGCCGCTTGCTCCCGGGTTGGGCTGCGTTAGCGCGCCCAGGTAGACCGCCGAGCAGATGAGCAGCAACCCCCACAGCAGCATGGTGACGGACGGCAGCAGGATGCGCTCCAGCAGCAGCACGGCCACCGCGAGCAGGAGCACCCCGAAGACCGCCTTGACGGCATCCATCCAGGCCCCGGCCCGGGGCAACAGCTTGCCCGCGGAGGTACCGATGGCGATCAGGGGGGCCCCCATCCCGAGGCTCAAGGCGAACAGGGCCGCCCCTCCGAGCACCGCGTCTCCGGTCTGGCTGATGTAGATCAGGGCGCCAAACAGGGGCGGGGCCACGCAGGGGCCGACGATCAGGGCGGACAGGAGGCCCATGATGGCCACCCCGATGAGGGTCCCACCCTCCTGCCTGTTGCTGATGTCGGCGAGCTTCGACTGGAGGCTCGAGGGGAGCTGCAGATCGTAGAAGCCGAACATGGACAGCGCCAGGGCCACGAAGACGAGGGCGAAGGCGGAGAGGATCCAGGGGTTCTGGAAGGCGGCCTGCAGGTTGGCCCCGAACAGCCCCGCAAGCACCCCGGCCACCGTGTAGGTGAGGGCCATGGCGAGCACATAGACCACCGAGAGGGTAAAGGCCCTGCGGGTGGTGATCGCGGGCCCCTGGCCGGCAATGATCCCTGAGAGGATCGGGATCATGGGAAAGACGCAGGGCGTGAAGGCGAGCAGCAGGCCGAAACCGAAGAAGGCTGCCAGGATCAGCCACAGGTTCCCCCCCCTGAGGACCTCGGCGATCCGATCCTGCTCCGAGACCATGGGCGGGGCCTCGCTGGCCGGCGTTGGCGTCGTCCCCGCCGCCTCGGCGGCGGGCAGCACCACCGCCGCCAGGGCCTCGGGCAGGCTGAGCC
>JBAPYD010000613.1:0-2988 GCA_049284555.1 Chromatiaceae bacterium
CTTCGTGTTGCCTTCCAGCACGTTAAAACTGTCGGCATCCGCAACAAGCCTATTTCGAAGCTGTACCAGCACTTCAGGGAGCGCGATCTCCCCTACGGCCTACAGGATTCTCTGTGTACGCTTGCCCCATCTGTTGTTCGCGGCTTTCGCCACTCCGCAATGGGACCAACACTCGATACGGGTGGGTGGCTAACCCTTGCCCGACCGGGACTTCCACCCGGCAAGAGACGCCGAGCTTCGCTCGGCGCGATAACGATGGGGGGCGAGCAAGGCAAGCGCTGATTCACCGAGCTTGCCGTGCGAGCGAAGGAAGGTCCGCCAGCGTCAAGGGCCTGCAACCCCTGAAATTGGAGCGTCCCGGGGCTGGCGCGTCTCGGGACGCGAGCTGATCATATACGAGGATGGCATTTCATCAGCGTTTCCACCCTTCCAACACAGGGATTGCCAAGCTACCCCTCGGCTGCAGTCAAGGGTGCGATCGCGTCGTAAAAGTCCTCCTTCTCCAACGCCCGCTGCTCGAACATCTCTCGTGCGACATCGCCCAGCACGTCCTTGAACCGATCGCGGTCCATCAGCACGATCTCCTGGCCCACGTGCACATGGGGCGTCCGAATGCCTCCTGGGATGTGCTTGATCGCGATGCGCTGCGACTTGCCCTCCGTCAACTTTGCCCAGGACTTCGCGGCTTCCAGGAAGACCGGGGCGATATAGCCACGTTTGATCAAGGTGGGGACGATCCGATCGGTGCCGAGGTTGAAGTTAACGCCCGCCGCAACCAATGATTCAGCAAACTGCGCGAACTCTTCTGGGCTGCCTCGAAACTCGATCTCCCCCTTCCAGACGACGCTCTGCGGTCGCACTGTATCATTCATCGTGCTAGCCTCCTGACAGTTAAAGGACCTCGCAAAATCCCTTCCCTGGGATCTTTCAAGTCACCAATCCAGAAGTGCGACTTCGGACTGGTCCTATTTTCAAACACCTGGGTGCTTGAAAATGGCGGGCCGGCCATGGCCCACACACGGGCACCTTGAATTCTTCAAGGCGCCCTTAATTGGAACGCCACGACCTGACCGCGCTCTGTGTTCCTTGGGGCTCTGTCTGTGCACTGCGCCTCCGCGCTGACGTAATTGAACAGGTGATCGGCAAACAGATCATTGCCGCCGGTGACGAGCGACTCGAAGACGTACCGCGCGGCGTTGATTGCCGCCTTTTCCATGGCACAAAGCACTGGAGCGGGAATGTCGGTCCTGCCGGAAAGGTAGTAGTTTGTGCACCCACACCAATTCATGCAAAATCGCCGGTCCGGGCAGGTCGCGCATTCCTCTCGGTGGTTACCTCGCTTGAGCCGCAATGCGCAGCGCCGCGCTGGATCGAATCCGCTCCAAATGTCGCCGAGCATCCAGGTCGAGTCGCTGTCCTCCCCAATGAAGCGCTCGCAGGGGTAGAGATTTCCGCTGGGTGCGACCGCCCACTCTCCGTCGCCCATGGCACACATATCACTGGGCGAGTAGCCACCCTTCACGAACAGAACCGCCTTGCTGTCGATAAGGTTAACAGCGATCTCGACGCCTCGCTCGTAGCACGCTATGTAGTGTTCAGCTAGCTGCGCGTAGACGTCTTGTAGACACCGGTAGGACTGTCTCGGCCAGGCCGCCCTGATGTGGGGGCTCAAGTGGATCACACGAACCCCGAGATCGGTGAAGAAGCTCACGGTGCGGGGCACGTCCGCAAGCGTATCTGGCCCGAGCACCGCATTCACTTCGACGACGCCAAGCCGCTCCAGCGCTCGCTGAAGATTCCCGACCACCTCTGGGAAGCTGCCGCGGCCATCGCGATGACGCCGGCTGCGATCGTGCACGTCCTCGGGCCCGTCGATGCTGAAACAAAGACTGATTCCCTCCTGCGAAACGAAATCGAGAACGGCCGGCGATACGAGGGTACCGTTCGTCGTGATGCCGATACTAATCGGCAAAGACATTTCCGCGGCTCGGCGACGGGCATAGACGGTGATCTCCCTGACAAGGTCAAACCGCAGCAAGGGCTCCCCTCCAAACAGACCCAAGAATAGGGTCTTGCCGGCATGCAGCGAGCCCAGTGCCGTGTCAATGCTTCGTTGCGCCGTCGACAACTCCATGTCCGGCTTGCGGCTGTGCCCCGCGTAGCAATAGCCGCAGGCAAGGTTGCAGCGATGGGTCAGGCTGAGAGTGACTTTCATTGCCGGAGCGTCACGAACGGGTCGGAGCGCGCGAGCGTTCCATAGGCTTGCTCCGCTGCGGCCTTGCAGCCGCCACGGCACAAGTCCTTGAGTGCGTTTTCGCAACCGGTGCATTCCTCCGGCCAGGTCGTGCGGAACGCTTCCACATAGGGGTGGTGCATGAAGATGTCGCGGATCGAGTCGCGCCGAATGTTGCCGAGGACCACTGGCGAGTGCTCACAGACTCGGATGTTCCCGGCCGGGTCCACAATCAGGGTCGAATGCTCACTCGCCAGGGGACACCAGCCATGCCGGACGTTCGGATACCGAGAGACATCGACGGCGCACGGTTCGATGACGACGCCGGTTGAAACGGGGAATCCGGTGGTCGCAGCAATATCGTCGAGCACCCGCAGGTTATCTTCGACCATCGCCGGTGTGAGGAATAGCTCCTCGGAATGGCGCAGATTTGCCGCACCGACGTTGATCCGGTTGTACAAGAGCGAGTTGGCGCCCAACATCATGGCGAGGTAAGCCGTGGGACCCAGATCGGCGTAATTCTGGCGGGTGGCGACGAAGACTGCGATCACGTGTCCACCCGCAAGGTGTACGTTCGTCATGCCGTCCACGACGGCGTCCCACGCGCCCGGATGACCGGTCAGCTGATCGTGCACGTCGCGCCTCGAGCTGAGGAGCGAGGTAACCGTTCAGACCCTGCCCTGAAAAAGCAGCGGATTACGCGACAAAGCTAAATGAGTATGGCAAGATCCCGCGGCAACCGGAGCCGGTGCAGG
>JBAPYD010000614.1:0-6617 GCA_049284555.1 Chromatiaceae bacterium
GCTCACGGACCTGGCCCCCTTCGTGGCGGCCCTGGACCGGGTGCTGGACCTGGCCGACCGGCTGGAGTCGATGGGGATCCCCATCACCCACCTGGATCTGGGGGGCGGGCTCGGGATCCGTTACACCCAGGAGGTCCCGCCGGAGCCGGCCGCCTACGCGGGCGCCCTGCTGCACCGGCTCGGGGGGCGCCCCTACGAGGTCATCCTAGAGCCGGGTCGGGCCATCGTGGGCAACGCCGGGGTGCTCCTGACCCGGGTCGAGTACCTGAAGCCCACCGCCCACCACCGCTTCGCCATCCTGGACGCCGCCATGAACGACCTGCTGCGGCCGGCCCTCTATCAGGCCCAGCAGGAGATCGTCCCGGTGTGTCTGGACACCGGGGCCGAGCCCGCCCGCTACGACCTGGTGGGCCCGGTGTGCGAGACGGCGGACTTCCTCGGCAAGGACCGGCTCCTGGCCCTGGCCCCGGGGGACCTGTTGGCGGTGCGCGGCAGCGGGGCCTATGGATTCAGCATGAGCTCCAACTACAACAGCCGCCCCCGCGCCGCGGAGGTGATGGTGGATGGGGCCGAGGCCCACCTGGTCAGGCGGCGGGAGACCATCGCCGAGCTCTTCGCGGGGGAGTGCCTGCTGCCATGAGACGCCGACCGGAGCCGGAGCTGATGGAGGGCGCGGACCAGGCCCTCGCCTATGCCGAGGCCGACTTCTCCGAGGCCAATGGGCTCTTTCTGTCCTTGCTCGCCCGCCTGGCGCCGGCGTCCCTGGAGGGCGCGCGGGCCCTGGACCTGGGTTGCGGTCCGGCCGACATCCCGATTCGATTCCTGCGCGCCTATCCCGGGGCCCAGTGCGACGCCCTCGACGGCTCGGCGGCCATGCTGGAGCACGCACGGTCCGCCCTCGATCAGCTTCCCGGGATCGCCCCCCGTTGCGGGCTCCTCTGCCGGAGCCTCCCCTGCGCCGACCTGCCCAGGGGCCATTACGACCTCATCCTGTCGAACAGCCTCCTGCACCATCTGCACGACCCCCAGGTCCTGTGGAGCACGCTGCGGGAGACCGCCAAGCCCGGCGCCATCTGCCTGGTGATGGACCTGATGCGTCCTGCCTCCGCCGGCTGGGCCGAGGCCCTGGTGGCGACCTATGCGGCGGATGCCCCGGAGGTCCTGCGCAACGACTTCCGCAACTCGCTCTTCGCCGCCTTCGAGCCCCAGGAGGTGGTGGCCCAGCTCCGGGAGGCGGGGCTGGAGGGGCTCGAGGTCAGTGTGGTGAGCGATCGCCACCTGGCCGTCTCCGGCCGGCTGCAATGAGCACGGGAGCGATGCCGCACCCCGGCCCTCGGTCCTCGGCCCTGGTCCCTCTCAAATTCACCAAGATGCAGGGCCTGGGCAACGACTTCGTCGTGCTCAATGGCATACGCCAGGCCGTTCGGCTCGATGCCGCTGCCATCCGGCGTCTGGCGGACCGGCGCTTCGGCATCGGGTGCGACCAGGTCTTGTTGGTCGAGCCCCCGCGCCTGCCCGGGACGGACTTTCACTACCGCATCTTCAACGCCGACGGCGGCGAGGTGGAGCAGTGTGGAAACGGGGCCCGCTGTTTCGCCCGCTTCGTGCGCGACCAGGGGCTCACCGACAAGACCGAGATACCGGTGGGGACCGCCGCCGGACCCATCGCGCTGCACGTGGAGCCGGATGGCCAGGTGCGGGTCGATATGGGGCCGCCGATCCTCGAGCCGGCCCGGATCCCCTTCCTGGCGGAGGCCGAGGCGAGGACCTATCGCCTGGACCTGGACGGGCAGATCCTCGAGATCGGGGCGGTCTCCATGGGCAACCCCCACGCCGTCCTGCTCGTCGAGGACGTGAGCTCGGCCCCGGTCGCCTGGCTCGGTCCCCTCATCGAGCATCATCCCCGCTTCCCCAGACGGGTCAACGTGGGCTTCATGCAGGTGCTCGCCCCCGATCACATCCGCTTGCGGGTCCATGAGCGCGGGGCGGGGGAGACCCTGGCCTGCGGCACCGGGGCCTGCGCGGCGGTGGTCAGCGGGAGGCTGCGGGGTCTGCTGGGTCCACGGGTGGGGGTCGCCCTGCCCGGCGGGGATCTTGTGATAGAGTGGCGTGGCCAGCCGGAATCGGTGCTGATGACGGGTCCGGCCGAGCGCGTATTCGAGGGGGAGATCGAGCTATGAGCAGTCAGAAGGCCGAGCCGAGCGGGGTACCCGAGAGCTCGCCGACTTCCGGGGACATCTCAGGACGGGCCAAGGCATCTGCCGATGGGGCGGACACCCTCGAGGCGGGTCTGGAGGCGACGGTAGCCGCGTATCTGCGCACCCATCCGGAGTTCTTCGAGCGCCATCCCGACGTCCTCGCCGACCTGCACGTCTCCCATGTCACCAGCGGTGCCGTCTCCCTGATCGAGCACCAGGTCCAGGTGCTGCGGCGTCAGCTGGAGACCGAGCGCAGCCGGCTCTCCCATCTGATCTCCCGTGCCCGCGACTATGAGTCCCTCTCCAACCGGCTCCACGGATTGGTCCTTCAGCTCATCCCCGCGGTCGACCTGGCCCAGCTCAGGGCCGCCCTGGAGGAGGCCCTGGCCCGCGAGTTCAGTGCCGAGGCGGTGACCCTGAAGCTCTTTCCGATCGACCTGGAGCAGGGGGGGGAGCCCGATCCCCTGACCCTGGAGTTCCTTGGCTTTCTGGACCGCGAGCACGCCCTGTGCGGGCCCCTCGGGGAGGACAAGAATCAGGTCCTGTTCGGCGACCTCGGCGCGGGGGTGCGCTCCGCCGCCCTGGTACCCATCCGTGCCCCCGGGCGCAGCGGGGTGCTGGCCATCGGCGCCACCGACCCGGAACGGTTCAAGCCCGACATGGGCACGGACCTGCTGGACCGATTGGGCGAGATCGTCAGCGGCAAGCTCGAGGCCCTGCTGGGGGCTCCGCCCGCCGTCGAGGCGGAGCCGGAGCCCGAGATCCTGGAAGACGCATCCCAGGATCAGGGTGGATAGGGCTGGGCCTATGGCGCCCGACCATGACCGGCAGCCCATCGGACCACGACCCCCCAACCCCTGAAGGGCCTATCGAGCCCTTCCTCGCTCACCTGGCTCACGAGCGCAGGCTCGCAACCCTCACCATCAGCAACTACCGCCGGGATCTGGAGCGCATCGCCGCCTGGCTGCGCCAAGGCGGCGGCGACGCCGACGCCATCGAGCGGATGGACCAGCAGCAGGTCCGCCGCTATGTCGCCTGGCGGCATCGAACTGGGGTCTCAGGGCGAACCCTCCAGCGGGAGCTCGCAAGCCTACGGAGTCTCTACCACTGGCTGCTCCGGGAGGGACGCGCCAAGATCAGCCCGGCCGTCGGGGTCCGGGCCCCCAAGACCCCCCATAAGCTCCCCGCCACCTTGGATGCGGACCAGCTCTGCCGGCTGCTCGAACAGCCGGGGGAGGATCTGCTCACCATCCGCGACACGGCCATGATCGAGCTCTTCTACTCATCGGGGCTGCGTCTTGCGGAGCTGGTGGCCGTGAACCTGGGCGATATCGACGCGGCGGACGGGGCGCTCAGCGTCACCGGCAAGGGTGCCAAGACGCGCCGGGTCCCGGTCGGGACCAAGGCCCGGGAGGCCATCGCGCGTTGGCTGCGCGTGCGCGCCAATCTCGCTGCCGAGGGCGAGCCCGCCTTGTTCGTCAGCAGTCGCGGTGGGCGCATCCACCCGCGGTCCGTCCAGGCGCGGCTCGCCCAGTGGGCCCAGCAGCAGGGCGCCACCCGTCGTGTCCACCCGCACCTCCTGCGCCACTCCTTTGCCAGCCACCTGCTGGAATCCTCCAGCGACCTGCGGGCCGTTCAGGAGCTGCTCGGACACGCCGACATCTCCACCACCCAGGTCTACACGCACCTCGACTTCCAGCACCCCGCCCAGGTCTACGACCAGGCCCACCCCCGGGCCAAGAAGAAACGCTGAGGCTGCCGGCCGCCTGCGCCCGGGATCGGACCGGGCAAGCGGATCACCCTGCGACCTGGGCCGCCAGCGCAACCGGGCGGCGAAATGGAGGCGCTTCCCTCAGACCTTGTCCCGTCGGTTGATGAAGTCCGCGCGGCCGGCGTCGGTGTCGATATGGGACGCGAGCAGGTCCCACAGCTCCTGGCTGGACCGTGCCTTACCCAGCGCCCGCTGGACGAGGATCTTCGCGATTGGCCCCAAGGAATCGGCCAAGGCGCGTCGCGCGCGCTCAACCTCTTCAGGCGGGATTGGGGTGGGTACCACGGACTGGGCATACCGTGATCCGCCGGTGGGGCTAACGCTCGCGCCACTGCGGGCAGCCTCCAGGGCCTCGGCAAGGAATTGCCGTCGATCCTCGGGGCGATCAATCCGCTGGGCGAGGACGTCGCACAGTGACTCCAGGGACGTCGCGGCCGGGAGCGACGTCTGTACGAGGTAATGGGCAATGGGACCGACACGCCGCGCCAGCCTTCGCTCGATGTTGCTCAGTAGCTCGGGGTCGAAGGAGCCTTCACTGGGTAGTCGTGACGACTTCGCTCGTGCGCGGACCGCTACGATCGTGTGCTCAATGGTGTCGGCAACCGACGTCTGGGGCACGGCTTCCCCAGCCGCCGCGCGCAGGGCGTCCCCCATGGCGCTGGCGGAGGAGAAGCGGTCCTCCGGGGTCTTGGCCAGCGCTCGTTGGATCACCGAGGTGAGGGCCGCACCGGCGATGTCCTTCAAGGCGTCCGCGCCAACGGGCGGATCGCGGAGCAAGCGGCAGGCGATCTCGGTCAGATCCTTGCCCGGGAAGGGGCGCTGGCCGGTCATCATCTCCTGGAGTACGACGGCGACCGAGAACAGGTCACTGCGGGCGTCGATAGCTCCCCCATAGCACTGCTCAGGCGACATGTAGCGGGGGGTACCGATCGCCATGCCGTCAAGGGTCAGACTGGAGGTGTCGAGCCGGGCGACACCGAAATCCGTGACCTTCACCCGTCCACCAGTCGCGAGGAGGATGTTTCCTGGCTTGATGTCTCGGTGGACGATCCCAGCGGCATGGGCGGCGCTCAGGGCATCCAGCACTTGAAGAATCAATTGTACCGCGGCGCCTGGGGCGAATCGCTCTCCTTGGGACAATGCCTTATCCAGTCCGACCCCATCGACGTATTCCATCACCAGGTATGGGTTCTGCTCGTGCAGCGCGTAGTCGAAGATCGCCACGATGCATGGGTGATTGCATCGTCCCGCCGCCTGTGCCTCCCGGTGGAATCGCGCCGTGTAGTCCTCTTGTGCCGCGCCCTCCAGCAGTTCGGCGCGAACCAGCTTGATGGCCACTTTCCGATCGATGAGCGCATCGTGGGCCTCGTAAACGACACCCATGGCGCCACCGCCGATGATTCGGATGATCCGATATCGGCCGATGGTGGAAGGCGTGCCGGCGCGCGCGTTGATGATCAGCCCTCCAGAAGCTTCATCGCATTCTCGAGGCTCCGTCGCATCCGGTTGAAGGAGGTGCCGAGCGATGCGATCTCATCGCGCCCTTTCGGCTCGATCTCTGGGGCGTTCATGTTGCCGGTGCTGATCTCGTCGGCGATGGCCGACATCCGGCGGACCGGGCGCACGATGAGGGTCGACAGCAGGATGTTGAGCAGGATCAGGACGACCAGGAAGACCCCGGCCAGACCGGCCAGATAGAGCCCCAGCGTGCGGTAGGCCCGATCGAGGGCCACCTGCAGCGGCACGGTCACCACTTGGATGCCGACGACCTCGTCCATTTTCCAGCCGAAGCCGTTGGCGGTGCCGTAGAGGTCGATCATGGTGGCCGGCGCCGCGGACGGCGTGGAGTGGCAGGTCAGGCAAGCGGGGTCCTTGAGCCGGATCGGTTTCGAAAGGGACAGGGTCGGCCCGGTGGCAGAATCGCGGCTGCTGACGAACTCGGTGAGGCCTTGGTCGCGGGTGAACTCGCCGATGATGTCCGCCTCCCAATCCGTCGCTCGATCCGCCGGATTGGTGGGGTTGAGGGAGGCCTCCTTGTACACGTAGCTGGGTAGCTGCTCCTGGAGGTTGCGCATCTCCGTCTGGGCGGCCCAGGACGGCACCGTATGGGGCAGGAAGCGCAGCTTGCTCTGCTCGGCGAGCAACGGGCGGATCTCCTCGACCGTGTAGGTACGCGCCGCGGATGCGGCGCCCATCATGATCGCCGCCTCGCGGAGCACCTCTTCCCGGGCCTGGGCCACGGCCAGCTGATGGAAGAAGGCGGCGGCCAGGGCGAAGCCCACCGCGAAGGCCGCCAGCATTGCCAGATTGAACTTGAGCTTGAGTGTCATGGACTCCTCCTGGGCTGGACCCCTGGGGGCGGTCGCTGCGGGGCCTCGCGTTTCTCCGGGTCTCTGGGTCTACTTCCGGGGACTCATTGCGGCTGGGCCAGAAGGCGGGCGGCCTGCTGTCCGGTAATGGTACCCGTCATCTCGGCGCCGATCTCGTATTGGAAGCGGCGAATCGCGGCCCGGGTCTCGGGGCCGAACAGGCCGTCGATCTCCCCCGTGTAGTAGCCTATTCGCTTGAGGGCGCCCTGCACCTGGCGGCGCTCGCTCTCGATCATGATGTCCTCGTCCGGGAATCGGGGCAGGGGTGCGGCGGGTGCC